>NZ_JASONN010000396.1:0-258 GCF_030217285.1 Pauljensenia sp. UMB3104
TATGGCATGTATTACTTTATTTACCGTTTTTATTATGCCGACCAGGACCAAAGTCAGAAACCACCATTTTTCAAATCGCTTCTTATCATTTCAGCTGCTACGATTTTGTGGGCTGTTGTTCTTTACGGCACAACCTTCCTGTTGCCAGCAGTTTTAAATCCAAAACTGCCGAACTTATTTATCCTTGTGTTTGGTGGAGGAACTTTGGCACTTCGTTTCTATCTCAAAAAGAAATTCAATATCCGCAGTGCTTTAACC
>NZ_JASONN010000397.1:0-258 GCF_030217285.1 Pauljensenia sp. UMB3104
TCGATCCGATCTTAAAGGACTCTCGCCCTACGGTGCTCCGCAGCTCAACGTTCCGGTGTGCCTGAACGTCAACGAGAACCCGTATTCGCCCTCCGAAAACGTGATTGCCGATATCGCTGAGTCCGTTGCCAAGGCGGCTGCGGGTCTCAACCGTTACCCGGATCGCGACTTCATGGAACTACGTTGCGCGCTCGCGGACTACCTAGAAAAAGAATCCGGTGTTCGTCGTCGTCCGGAACTGATGTGGGCAGCGAACGG
>NZ_JASONN010000398.1:0-257 GCF_030217285.1 Pauljensenia sp. UMB3104
CACACGGTGTCAGCGTCCGCTGATAACAACGCGTTAATGACGTGCTGGAGCAGGGAACGCATCAAATCCGGGGACGCCTGGGATAACGCCTCGCCAAGCAGGCCAGCAGGGTCGATAATATGAGGAGCGGTCATCGTTGTGCCTCCAAATCATTTCGAGTCAGAAGTAGAGAGCTTTCTCGAAGGATCACACGGTGACCGCACCCATATCAAACGGGCCGACCACCACACGGTTACACCACTATGCGGGACACTACT
>NZ_JASONN010000399.1:0-257 GCF_030217285.1 Pauljensenia sp. UMB3104
CGCAAGGCTAATATTCGCGCCGGGTACGTGTACGTTATTTCTAATATCGGCTCTTTTGGGGAGCGGATGGTAAAGATAGGCATGACTCGCAGGCTGCGCCCCATTGAGAGGGTGCAGGAGCTATCAGACGCGTCGGTGCCATACAATTTCGACATTCATGCCCTCTTCTTCTCTGAAGATGCAGTTGGGGTGGAAACCGAACTGCATCATAAGTTTGCTGATCGGCGTGTAAACCTTGTGAACAAGCGGCGCGAGTT
>NZ_JASONN010000400.1:0-257 GCF_030217285.1 Pauljensenia sp. UMB3104
GAGCGGCACGCTGCCGGCGATCACCATGACGGTCACGACCACCATGAGGAGAGTGGACGGCTCCCACGTATCCGCATCGTCTCGAACACTCATTGGGCTCTCCTGGCCCACCGCTGATTCGTATCTGACAGTGCGGCCTCACCGCCTACGAAGCGCACCTGGAAGGGAGTGCCAGGCGCGTTAGACGTCTTGAGCAGGAACTTGCCCATTCCCAGCGGCGGAGCGTCACGCCCCGTGGTCGGGTCGTAGGTGCCAGG
>NZ_JASONN010000401.1:0-257 GCF_030217285.1 Pauljensenia sp. UMB3104
GCCAGCGCGCTGATCGTAACCTGGCAGATACCGAATACCTCATGCGTGAAATTGCCGGCTTGCGCGATGCGGTCGGCGATATGGCCACCCGTGACTTTGTGCGTTCGGAATTGCGCGATTTACTCCACGAGCTTGATGACCGCAATATTGATCGCGCCGCCGAACGCGAAGAACGCATCCGTGAATTGCAAGAAGAACTCGATGCGGTCAAGGCCCAGCGCGAAGCACGCGATGTTCCCGTTGATCCGGGAGATGAC
>NZ_JASONN010000402.1:0-257 GCF_030217285.1 Pauljensenia sp. UMB3104
AGCGGCGAGAGACAATCGTCCCTTCAATCACCGCGCGCCCATTCGATCGCGGCGCAGCCGGAAGGGCCGAACGCGCCGAAGCCTCGGAGGAGGCGAGCGCCGCGAGCGCCCGCACCGGATTCCACACGGTGAGAGAGCCCCCGGAGCGAGATTCAGACCTCGAGGAGCTATCCCACGGGCGCTGGCCTCGGCGCATCGGCATGACCTGTCCATCCGCAGACGCAGCGAACACGCGGTTGCGCTTGGCTTCGGCCGCT
>NZ_JASONN010000403.1:0-257 GCF_030217285.1 Pauljensenia sp. UMB3104
TCATAATCAAGAAAAACTTGCTGATAATCATAGAGGTCTTCCGGATGTAGAGCTTGCACATTTTCCATTTCATAAGAACGTTTTAGTAATTTATATTTATTTTCACCGAATTGATGAAAAGGTAAGAGTTGTACTTGGTCAATAGATAATTTTTTAAATAAAATAGCCTGATCAGATTGATAGAATTCTTCAAAAACTTGCTCAAAAACTTCGTTTTGTAGCAATAACTGCTCACTCGCATTTTGCAAAATGCGAAA
>NZ_JASONN010000404.1:0-257 GCF_030217285.1 Pauljensenia sp. UMB3104
TGTCTCACGGCGCAGTGATCAAAGAAAACGAGGAAAACAAGACCATCGAGGTCGAGATCGTTAACGAACCTCCCACGTCGGTCGATGTTGAGAAGCGGTGGTCTGGTGATGTGGAGGCTGATCGTCCGGGTTCTGTGACTATCAACTTGTTGGCTGATGGTCAACAGACGGATAAGTCTGTGGAACTGACTGCTGAGAATGGCTGGAAGGGGACGTTTACCGACCTACCGAAGTATGTGACGGTTGATGGTGAAAAG
>NZ_JASONN010000405.1:0-256 GCF_030217285.1 Pauljensenia sp. UMB3104
CGCCTCGCCAAGCCTGCGACCGGCGAGTCCGGCGCGATCGCGGTACGCGCCGCACTGGGCGGTAGCCCCGAGTCGGACGGCGCGGGGGACCAGGTGGGCACACCCATGAAGGCGGCGCTGTCCTCGTTCTGTTTCTTCGCTGTGGGCGCGTTCTTCCCTCTGATTCCCTACCTGCTGGGCATGACCGGCATGACCGCGATTGTCGTCGCGGCTGTGATCGTCGGCGTCGCCCTGCTGTTTACGGGCGGCGTGGTCG
>NZ_JASONN010000040.1:0-6480 GCF_030217285.1 Pauljensenia sp. UMB3104
GAAGGCGTCCTTCCACTTGCGTAGGGTCCGGCCTAGGCGAGCGATTTCGGGGATGGGACACGTTGGTAGGCGCTCGATGAGACGAGCGGCCAGGTGTCGGCCTTGGGCGGGTGTGGCTTGGTGGAAGACGTCTCGGACTTGCTGGGCGCAGTGGTAGGCGGCTTCGACACTGATATGGGCTTCATCTGCCGTGAAGGCTGCGCGGAGTCGTTCTTGTTGACGCTTCGTGAGCCGATCATGCGAGGCGCGAAGGAGAAGCCGGATTCGGTAGAGGGGATCACCCTTGCGTCCGCGGTGCCCCAGCGTTTCTTGCTGGACGCGACGACGTACCTCATCAAGGGCATCGCCGGCGAGCTTGACGATGTGAAAGGCATCGAGCACGCTGGTGGCGTCTTGGAGCTGGTCATCAATGGCGTTCTTATATCCCTGGAAGGGATCCAGCGTCGCGATTTGCACCCCTGCACGGAAATCTTCGCCGCGCTCAGCCAGCCAGTTCTTGTACACGGTGCCAGACCTTCCCGGGACCAGGTCCAGCAAGCGGGCCGTGGGATGATCCTCCCCGCGTGTCAGATCCACGATGCCGGTGAACTCACGCGGGCCCCGGCGGCGTCGGTCCTGGTGGTGCCACACGTGCTCATCGACCCCCAATACCTGAACCCCAGTGAAACGGGCGGGGTCATCACAAGCAGCTTGCAGGCACGGCTTGGTATGGGACCACACGGTATTCCACGTGGTTCCTAACTGGCGGGCCAGTCCCAAGATACTGGCTCCCTCAAAGCGCAACTGTCGGATCGCCCAGCGGATCGCCCGCACACCCAAACGCGCCCTGGGAGCACACACCGAGTGGTTCTGCTCGATGAAGGTCGCGATCTGGCAGGTGTGTTCGCGGCATATCCAGCGTCGCTTAAACCACCGGATCCGCGCCGGAACCCCGGCCCAGGGCGCGTCAATCACCTCCACCACCACACGCCCGTGACCTTGAGCGATCACCCCACAACCCGGGCAGCCAGCAAAGTGATCGCAGGACTCTATGTCAAGCACCAGACCACACTCACGTCGAGCGACAGCGATCAGATGGAAGCCCTCCAAGTCGACGAGCAGATCACACCGATCACAACGATCAAGCGACACAGAGAAGCAGCAGGTAGGGTGAGACATTGTCGAGGTCCTTGACGACAGCGGGGGTAGAAGTCCGCTCATCATCAAGGACCTCGACCTCTACCCGCAACCCCCGACCAACACCCGGTCACCCACACTCAACTCGGAAGAGCCGGTTATGCGCACGCGGATAGGTTATTAAGGTATCCGGATGCTCGTAACCTATCCGGATCCTCGTAACCTATCCGCATAGCAATTTCCTGTCCGCGAGCCCCCGATGCACCTACGCGACACTGCACCCGATCAGTCGCAGTGCACCCGATCAGTCGCAGTGCACCCGATCAGAAGAGGTGTAATGCCTACGGATCGGGTGCACCGCCCCAATCAACAAGAACAAACGCGGCATCTACAGGTCAATCGATGTCACCACCCAAGCAAACTGCACGAAGGCCGCCGCCCGCGGGTGCACCAAGCAGCCGGGCCCAGCAAGGCCAACCCCTCCGGCACCCGGAAAAAGCCGGAGCACACAGCAACAAGCACAGCAACAAGCACAACAACAAGCACGACAACGGGGGCGCAAGCCCCCGGCCTGCGCCCCCGCCAAGGCCCCTCCGCGAGGAGCCCAGCCACGCCACACGCTTACAGCTTGGCGCCCTCGAAGCTGAAGATGTCGAGGAACTTGCGCGCACGATCCGAGGACGGATCCGCGAAGAACTTACGCGGCGGGTCGACCTCGACGATGCGACCCTCGTCCATGAAGACGATACGGTCGGCGATCGCGCGGGCGAAGCCCATCTCGTGCGTGACGATGAGCATGGTCATGCCTGTGCGCGCCAGTTCGAGGACGACGTCGAGGACCTCGCGCACCATCTCCGGGTCAAGGGAGGCCGTGACCTCGTCGAGGAGGAGGATCTCGGGGTCCATCATGAGGGCGCGCACGATGGCGACGCGCTGGCGCTGGCCGCCGGACAGCTGGCGCGGGTAGGCGTCGGCACGGTCAGCCAGGCCCACGCGCTCGAGCAGTTTCAGCGCCCGCGCGCTCGCGTCGGCGCGCGATTCTCCCGCGACGAGGCCGGGGGCGAGCGTCAGGTTCCCCATGACGGTCAGGTGGGGGAAGAGCTCATAGGACTGGAAGACCATGCCGATGCGGCGGCGGACCTCGGGCCAGGAGACGCCGGGGGCCGCCAGGTCGTTCCCGTCGAAGAGGATCTGCCCGGAGTTGATGGGCTCGAGGCCGTTGATCGTGCGCAGGAGCGTGGACTTGCCGCAGCCGGAGGGTCCGATGATGACGACGACTTCGCCGTCGGCAACATCGAGGGAGACGCCGCGCAGGGCGTGGTGGCCGCCGGGGTAGGTCTTGTCGAGGTCGACGAGGCGCAGCTGCGGGTTTTCCACGGACGAGGACGTGGCGCGCTCGGGCGAGGCCGCGGTGTCGGAGGTCAGTTCTGCCATGTTTTCTCCATGTGGCGTGAGAGGAGCGAGATGGGCCAGCAGATGAGGAAGTACAGCGCAAAGATCAGGCCGTAGATCCACAGCGAGGCGGTCGGGTAGTTGAAGCGGTTGGCGTCGATGATCTGCTGTCCAACTTTGAGGACTTCGACGACGCCGATGAGGACGACGAGGGACGTCGTCTTCACCATACGGGTGATGAGGTTGACGGCCGGGGGTGCGAGCCTGCGCAGGGTTTGCGGCAGGATCACGCGGCGCATGGTCTGCCTCGGGGTGAGTCCCAGAGCGTAGGCGGACTCGTACTGGTGGCGGGGGATCGCGATGAGCGCGCCTCGCACGAGGTCGCCCATCTCGGCACCGCCCCACAGGGTGAACACGAGGACGGACGCGGTGATGCCGTCCAGGTTGATTCCCGCGACGCGCGTGAGCCCGAAGTAGGCGACGAACAGGAGGACGAGCTGGGGCATGATGCGCACGAACTCGAGGTAGAGCTGCATGAGCCAGCGCAGGGCTCGCCAGCGCGAGCGCATGCCGAGGCCGACGAACACGCCGAGCACCAGGGACAGCACGACGGACAGCGCGGAGATGCCGACGGTGACGCCCAGGCCCTCGAGGATGCGCAGCAGGTTGCGGCCCTCGAAGATGACGTTAATTCCCAAATCCGCCACGGCGCACCTTCTTTTCGACGAGTCGGGCCGCGATGGACACGGGCAGGAGGATCACCAGGTAGGCGAGAACCAGGAGGATCAGCGCTTCGGAGGTGTTGTAGGACATACCGATGAGGTCTTTCGCGACGTACACGAGGTCGGGCAGCGCGACGACGGACACGACGGAGGTTTCCTTGATGAGGAAGATGACGTTGGCGGCCAGCGGCGGCACGGAGGTCGCAATGGCCTGCGGCAGGGCGACGTGACGCAGCGTCTGGGTGCGCGTGAGGCCGAGCGCTGCCGCGGACTCCCACTGAATCGTGGCGATCGAGTCGAGGCCGGAGCGCAACGCTTCGGCCATGTAGGCGCCACCCAGGAAGATGAGGCCGACGATCGCGCAGGTCTCGCCGCTCCACTTGATGCCCACGCGCGGCAGGCCGAAGTAAATGAAGAAGAGCTGCACGAGCAGGGGCGTGTTGCGCGACAGTTCGACGTAGGCCGCGGCAATCTGGGCGGCGACGGGGATCCGGTAGTGCCGAATCGCAGCCACGAGCAGGCCGAGGGCGAGGGAGCCGACGATGCCGATAGCCGCGATCCTCAGGGTGAGGATGGCGGCTTCGACGTACATGGGCGCGTATCGCGCCAGGATGTCAAGATTCATAGGCGAAATCTGGGACGAGGCCGGGACCACTCGGGGCGATCACCCGCGGCGGGTGGACCCGGGAGCGAGCCACGGCCTCGTACCTGTGTCAGTTGGTGGAGGTGGTGTCCACGCCGCCTTCGACGACCAGGTCGTCGGGGGTCGCGGCGTCACCGTAGACGGGGGCGAGGGTCTGCTCGTAGTCCTTGTGGAAGAAGTTTTCCTTGCCGAGCTCGACGAGTTCGTTGTTCAGCCAGTCGAGGAGAGCGGTGTTGCCCTTCTTGACGGCGGCCGCGATGTAGCTGGTCTCGCCCAGGCTCTTGATGCCGACGCTGAAGCCGGGGTGCTGAATCGCCCAGGCGATGACCTCGGTGTTGTCGGTGGAGAAGGCGTCGCCGCGGCCGTCCTCGAGGGCCTGGTAGGCGTCGGAGTACTGGTCGTACTTCTGGAGCTTGACCTCGGGGTGGTTGGCCTCGAAGTAGGCTTCGGCGGTCGTGCCCTTGGTGACGATGAGGGTCTTGCCGGCCAGCTGGCTCACGTCGGTGATTTCAGCCGAGGTGGGCGAGACGACGCCGAGGGAGACCTTGAAGTAGGGGTTCGCGAAGTCGACCTTTTCGGCGCGCTCGGGCGTGACGGTGAAGTTCGCGAGGGTGATGTCGACCTTGTTGGAGGCGAGGACCTCGGTGCGGGCGGCGGCGTCGACGGGGACGTACTTGGCGGTGACACCCAGGTCGGCGGCGATGCGGTCGCCGTAGACGACGTCGTATCCGGCGGGCTTACCGTCGGCGTCGATGTAGCCGAAGGGGGCCTTGTCGGAGAAGATGCCGATGACGATCTCGCCGGCTTCCTTGATCTGCTCGGGGCTGCGGTCCCCGACCTGCGCGCCGGACGAGGAGGACGAGGAGGAGGCCGCGCCACCGGAGCATGCGGCCATGCCGAGGGCTGCGACCATGGCGACGGCGGCCGTGGCGAGTCGAAGGAATGGCTTCTTGCGTGCGTGAGTGGCGCTCATGAGGGCTCCTGATCTGCGGGATTTATCAAACCGAGGGGTGTTCCCCGGTGTTGGTGTCGATGTTTTCATTGCTTCGGACCACATGCGAGGGGGCGATCCAGTTTTGGAACTATGTGACAAACGAGCGCGGTGACAAACCGCGGAATTCCGGGCCAGGACCAAGGGCCCAACAAAACGTGGAAGTCGTCACGCTACGGTGCGCCCGCTCGCAATTGGACGGACAGGCACGCGAAAATTACACCCATGCCCAAGCTACCGCGCACCGTGAATCTCCCCGTGCCGGCTAGCCCTACCCGCCACGAGATCCTCGAGGGCCTGCGCATCACGGCACCCGTGGCCGCGGGATATATCCCGCTGGGCCTCGCGTACGGCGTTCTCGTCATCCAGCTGGGCCTGCCGTGGTGGTTGGCTCCGGCGCTTTCCCTGTCCGCCTACTCGGGGTCGGCCGAACTGCTCGTCGTGACGCTGGCCGCGCAGAATACGCCGCTGGCCGTCATCGCGGTGACGATGCTGCTGGTCAACTTCCGCCTCTTGTTTTTCGCGTTCTCGTTCCCGCTGCACGTGATTGAGGGGCGTTTCGCGCGCCTCTTCTCGATGTACGCCCTCGTGGACGAGGCCTACGCGCTGACCGCCGCCCGCCCGAACGGGTGGACGAAGCCTCGTCTATTGGCGATGCAGGTTCTCTTTAACCTGACGTGGGTGACGTCGAGCCTCGTGGGCGTGTCTGCGGGTTCCTTGATTCCGACGCAGATCGAGGGCCTGGATTTCGCACTCACGGCCCTGTTCATCACGCTGACGCTGGACGCAGCGCGCACGAGGCGCGAGCTGCCCTCGGTCCTCCTGGCCGGCGCGTCCTTCGCGGTGGCCATGGTGGCGGCGCCCGGACAGCGTCTCCTGGTGGCGCTCCTGCTGTTCGTCGCGTGCCTGGTGGTTCGCCACATCCTTCATCGCCGAGGCATCCTGCGCTCCCCCGACTCTCCCACCTCGGCTGATGGGCAGGGCCAGGCGGCCCGCGAAGGGGGTGCGCAGTGACTCCGACGCTGGGCTACCTGCTGGCGCTCCTGGTGATCGTCTTCGTCATCGACTTTACATTGCGCGCTCTGCCGTTCAAGATTCTGGAGCCGCTGCGTGATTCGCGTTTTGTCTCCGACATGGCGGTGTGGATGCCGCCCGGCATCATGCTGATCCTGGTGCTCTCCACGCTGTCGCAGGGCGCGCAGGCGGCGGGCGAGCGCTGGTGGGCGGCGCTGGTGGCGACGGGCGTGACGGTCGCGGTGCACCTGTTGAGCGGCCGCAAGCTCCTGTGGAGCGTCGGCATCGGAACGGTCTGCTACGTCGCGCTGCTGAACTGGCTCTGACGACCTGGCTGTCGCGAACGGGGTGTCACCAGCTGGCTGAGCTCCAGCTGGCTGGGCCCATGAGTGAAGGCGCAGACACCTACCAGAAATTTCGCATGCAATTCGGTTGCGTGAACTTTCAACAACCTCCGGAATCGTTGCAATTCCAACGATGCCAATTCAAATCCTGAAATAGTCACAGGGGAATTGCATGCGAAATAGTAGTGTCCCGCATAGTGGTGTAACCGTGTGGTGGTCGGCCCGTTTGATATGGGTGCGGTCACCGTGTGATCCTTC
>NZ_JASONN010000406.1:0-256 GCF_030217285.1 Pauljensenia sp. UMB3104
TTTGTTAAAGTGTGGCAGGAAGAAAATATCTGTCAATGCCAATTTATCAATGGTCACTTTTTCTTGGATTGCGAGTGAGAAGAGATGAATGCCCATTGAAATATCTTCGTGCGAAGCCATTTGTGCTCCAAGGATGACGCGTGTATCTTTATCAAATACGATACGAATAGCTACTTCATGGTTGTTGTGTTTGATAAATTCTGGCTTTTGAAGGTCATTAAATCCTGTTTCAACTGCGTTATAACCCGCAGCTTTT
>NZ_JASONN010000407.1:0-256 GCF_030217285.1 Pauljensenia sp. UMB3104
CGCGAGAAGGGGAGCGGTCGGCCGACCAAGAAGGAGCGCCGCGAGCTCGATAGGCTTCGCGGCTATGACTCCCACGAGCACTACTGAGCGCATCGACGAGGCCCGGGCGCCCCTCCATGAGGTCGTGGCCATGGGCGGGTTGTTTGTCCCGTTGCTCGTGGGGCTCGAATGGCCCTCCTGCTCATCATCAGCCGTGCAAGCAGAGACCCCGCCGCCCACGGGGCGACGGGGTCAGTGTGATCAGGGAAGCCGCGTT
>NZ_JASONN010000408.1:0-256 GCF_030217285.1 Pauljensenia sp. UMB3104
TGTGGAAGCCTGCGTTAGTGAAAGCTGGCATAGAACACACTCCAACACTGCACGATCTGCGGCATTCTCACGCGTCATGGCTGATTGCAGCAGGCGTGCCATTGACTGTGATTCAACGCCGCCTTGGGCATTCCTCCATTAAGGTTACTTCAGATACTTATGGCCATCTTGCGCAGGATGCTTTGCAAGTGGCAGCGGACGCTATCGGGATAGCGCTTTCTCAGGCATTGCCAGAAATAGAGGGTTGACCAGGTTA
>NZ_JASONN010000409.1:0-256 GCF_030217285.1 Pauljensenia sp. UMB3104
TACATGGCGGGCACGCTCGGCGTCGCGACGCTCTCGTACCTGCCGTGGGCGGTGTGCAACTGGATCGCCATCGGCTTCGCCCTCCTGTGGGGCGCGACCGGCATCGGCATCGCGCGCCTGAGCGAGGAAGAGAAGGCAGCTCTCCAGGAGGCCTGAGCCTCCATCACACGCCACTCCTCGTAGACAGGAGTTGCGCAAATCGAGCGGGGTCCGAAGCGTCAGTTTCGGGCCCCGCTCGTCGGCGTTTGGGCTTCTC
>NZ_JASONN010000410.1:0-255 GCF_030217285.1 Pauljensenia sp. UMB3104
CCTCCTCGTGGCCATCGGAATCTTCTCGATCCTCTCCCCGAGCGTGTTCCTGACGGGCCTCAACCTGCAGAACATGCTGCTCGCCGTCGCAGAAATCGGCATCCTCTCCATCGCCATGATGATCTCGATGGTCACCGGCGGCATCGACCTGTCGCTCGTCGCCATCGCGAACCTCTGCGCGATCACCGTGTCGACCCTGTACACCTCGAGCGCGCTGGGCGGAACCGAACAATGGGGCCCCGTCATCATCCTCAT
>NZ_JASONN010000411.1:0-255 GCF_030217285.1 Pauljensenia sp. UMB3104
GCCGACGAGTGATCCGCTTCAGGCGCGCTAGCGCGGCTTAGCGTTTGGCCCCGGTCTCGTTTCCACGAGGCCGGGGCCCTTTGCGCATGCAGGTATCCGTGCGGCGGGTGGGGGTGCGCTTCATGCACGGGGTCAGCATGTCCCGGCATGACGCCAGGCTTCCTGACGATATTTTCCGCCCTCTCACCAATTTCGCATGCAATTCTCTCTCAACTGTTTTGACTTTTGAAATCAGATCGTTGGAATCATGCGGTT
>NZ_JASONN010000412.1:0-255 GCF_030217285.1 Pauljensenia sp. UMB3104
TCGCGATGCTGCTTGCCGCGGCCGTTGCGCTTTGGTGGTTCTAGTTAGATTCATTCACATTGCGAACGAGGAGGTTTGATGATGGATGAAAAAGACCAACATGTGATGCCTGCCGGGGTGGCGACCACCGGTCTCACGCAAGTGGGGTGCCTCGTGGTGTGTTGCCTAATCCTGCTTGGCCGCAACAGGCAATGGTGTTGCAACCACCGCCGACACAACCTCTTCCAAAGAAGCCGTGGGTTCCCAAAATTTGGA
>NZ_JASONN010000413.1:0-255 GCF_030217285.1 Pauljensenia sp. UMB3104
CGAGACCGCCATTGCGAACAGTATTGGTAGGTAGGATGCCCTGTGCTTTGGCCGAAGCATAGCCCTCTCCTATGACGTTGATGGAAGCAATAAAGACTGCTGCCAATGTAATGAGAGAACGTAAATAGGCGGTGAAGTAAGGTTTATCTGTGGGCTAAGCAGGCACAAATTTTTGCATTGCTGCAGACCGCATTGTTGGATGAAAACTGCATCAAGTGGGCCAACCTGAAAGCCGCCTAGCGATTTTGTCAGAGG
>NZ_JASONN010000414.1:0-255 GCF_030217285.1 Pauljensenia sp. UMB3104
TTGTTGGTGGACATGCAGATCGAGTCTGACGTGACTTCAGCGAGGATTTCGTCCTCACCGATTTCAGGCAGGTCGAACGTTTCCAGGCGGAGGTCCTCCACTCCGTGGATACGCACTGCAGTTGTTGTCTGAGTGGACATTGAAATGTGTTCCTTTCGGCCTGTGGCCCTGTTAATTCATCATGACCTGACCGCCGGTGACGGGCACCGCCTGGCCAGTTTCATAGGCTTGCTCAACGATGTAGTAGATGGCGCG
>NZ_JASONN010000415.1:0-255 GCF_030217285.1 Pauljensenia sp. UMB3104
CGAGGACGCGTCCGACTGCGTTGCGCCGGGACCGGCTGTGCAAGCGCCCAGTGTCAGCGAGACGCTGGCCCCAATAACGGTCGCGCGAACGAAAGTGGAAAGCTTCAAGGGATGTCTCCTTCACTGCGTGATGGCGTAACGCTTTGACCGCTCAATGCGATACACGATGACATACAAAACTGTTGCCATGATGCACAGGATCGTGATGACGACAAACATGCCGGCGGTGTCCACGGTGCTTCTCATTTGAGTGAG
>NZ_JASONN010000041.1:0-6383 GCF_030217285.1 Pauljensenia sp. UMB3104
TCACCAACTACATCACCCGAGCACTCCTCGAAACAGGAGGATTCAAACCCCAACTACACCCCCAATTATGAAGAGCCTGTTATGGTTGCCACACCAGCCTTCGGGCTGGGGCAATCAATGTGAGGTTGCCGGGCTCATCAGTCTTATAAAAATGGACTTGTCGGTGCTTTCGCTGCACTGGTAAGTGTTACGACTCAAGGATGAGAAGATCATGGCCCGTAAGGATGCGGATAGCAGTGGTTTCAGCAGTCGTGTGGTTGCAGCACCGCCGGTCTTTCCTTCCGCGCAGCCTGAGCTTGATGCGTCTCTGCTTACAGACTTGGCTCGATGCTTTTGGGCAAAAAGCGGAGACGGCGAATCCACGTGGTTGTCCGTTGTGCAGCATTTAATGGACGCTGCAGATATAGCGGGATACCTCTTTGACGAGTACTTAAGTGAGCATCATCGAAGACTGATGGCATCTGTTTGGGGAGGGGATCAAAAGAAGGCCCGAGCAGCATTCGTATTCCTTGCGGGGATTCACGACGTTGGAAAAGTGAGTGCGGTGTTCGAGTGCCAGTGTGAAGAACTCGTGAAACTGATCCACGATCAAGGTCTCGAAGTAATGCCTGAGAAATATTATTCACGTCGAGCAGCGTTGCCTCATGGATTTGTCAGCCAGTTTGCTCTTCAGGAAGAGATAGAAGCGTGCGGGGCTGATGCTTCCCGCGCCTTTCAGTGGGCAGTTCTGGTCGGAGTCCATCACGGTCACTACCCTGAATCAACTGGTGTGGGGCGAGCACGCGATCAACACTGCAATTTGATGGAAGCTTCGGATGATGGTCAGCAGTGGGGCCAGGCGCGCTCGGACATTCTTCGATGGATGGCGGCTCGCAGTGGTTTCCCGCTCGTTGCGCCCGGCACCGCCCTGCCGGAGTTGCCCATTGCGGTGGCCTCCGCCTACGCCTCGGCCCTTGTGATCGCGGACTGGCTCGCTTCCAACGAGGATTACTTCCCGCTTCGTCCCCGGCCGGTCGGTGAGACCGGAAAGCAGTCGATTGAGGGATACTCGGAGCTCACTGCGGACCAGCAGCGTGAGCGTGTCGAGCGTGCCTGGAAGCGAGCGGGCTTTCCAACCCCTCTGCGCATTCCTGAGGCTCCACCTGGTGAGGTCGCAGAGTTCTACCGTCACCGTTTCGGATGGCCGGACACGTACAGGCCGACTGAGGCTCAGAGCGCCGCCATTGAGATTGCAACATGCGAGGACCCGGACCTCATGATTGTCGAGGCCCCGCCGGGGTCCGGGAAGACCGAGCTGGCTTTCGCTGCCGCTGAGGTGCTGATGCGCTCGCGGGGGCTGCAGGGAGTGTTCGTCGCGCTGCCTACTCAGGCCACGACGAATGCGATGTTTGAGCGCGTCACCGCGTGGCTGACGAGCATCCTGGGCGATGAACCGCAGAAGCTTGGCATCCAGCTTGCGCACGGGAAAAACAGCCTCAACGAGTCCTTCGTGAAGCTCCTTGAGCGTGGCAAGAGCCCTCTCGAAGTGTATGACGACGGGGAGGACCTCGGCCTTCACGCGAGTCGTTGGATGGGTCAGCGGTGGCGCTCGACGCTGTCGCCCGTTGTAGTCGGGACAATCGATCAGGTGCTGCTCGCAGCCCTGAAGTCGCGTCACGTGCTGGTGCGTCACCTTGGGCTCATGGGCAAGGTCGTCGTCATCGATGAGGTGCACGCTGCCGACGAATACATGGAGACCTACCTGGAAGCTGCGCTGACGTGGCTTGGTATGTACGGGATCCCCGTTGTGCTGCTGTCGGCGACCCTGCCGCCCGCACGGCGTTCGGCGCTCCTTGAGGCATATCGCCGAGGTCGTGGCTCGTCCGGTGCGGGGGCTGAGTCGGTCGATGGCATGATCGGTTATCCGGCTATTTCCACGGTGTCCGCCACGGGCGTGCGCGTCCATGAAATCCAGGGTGAAGCAGAGGTCCCCAAGCGGATCATCCCAACCCCACTCGAATCGACCCGTAAGATCGCAGAGCTGCTGGACCGCGAGCTCGCCGACGGTGGATGCGCCGTCGTCATCCGCAATACCGTCCGGGAGGCCCAGGAAACATACGAGGCCGTGAGGTCTGTGTTCGGGCGTGAGCAGGTCACCCTGCTGCACTCGCGTTTCCTGGCCGCTGAACGGGCGGTTCGTGATCGCCGGATGCTTGAACTTTTTGGGAAAGATAGTGCGCAGCGTCCTTTCAGGCACGTCGTCGTGGCGACGCAGGTGATTGAGCAAAGCCTTGATGTCGACTTCGACCTCATGCTCACAGACCCCGCGCCCATGGACCTCGTGCTACAGCGTATCGGGCGGCTCCATCGGCACGACAGAGCCGAGCGGCCTGTGCGTTTACGCGAAGCCCGTTGCCTCGTCCTCGTTGAGGACCTATTCGCTGTCCCGTGGGCATATTCCATACGAACAGACCATATCTATTCGCGGTATTCAGTCCTGCGCACTCTCGGAATTCTTGCTGATCGGAGGGAGGTGCGCGTCTGCGAACCACGAGACTATGCGCAGCTAACAGCATTGGCTTACTCCGATGCGCAGAGTGTTGGACCCGCGGAATGGACGGAAGCGTTTGGCATAGCGCAAGTAGCGAAAACCGATGCGATGACAACCTCGAGGAGGAATGCGAACACGTGGTGTCTCAACGGCGCCAATATAACTGAGTGGACCGCATCGAGATTAGAGGAATCGTTCGCAGGCAATGCTGCAACAGGAGAAGAGGTCGGGGGTGTGGGGCGGGCTGCCGTTCGAGATGGTGAAGACCAGATACCAGTCATCGTTGTTGCGGTCGATCCCGAATCGTGCGGATCTGTGATGGCGCCACCCCTAAGTGACAAGAGTTCGCCTGGTGAAAAACTCGATGTGCGTGACTATGCCGCGCGTGGCCGGATAGCGGAGATTTGCTCGTGGACTCTCTCCTTGCCTCCGTGGTCTTTCCGTGAACGTGGGCGAAGTATCGAAGACACGGTGGACGCAGTTGAGCATGCCCTACGAGAAGATCTCAGTACGGAAGGTTGGCTGTGTCGGAAACATCCACTGTTGGCGGGACAGTTAATCCTCGTGATGTCCAAAGCCGCCGATGGTGAGCGGCTTACACGCAACCTCTGCGGACGCACACTGACTTATACCACTGAGACTGGAATGGAGATTTGGGTCAATGAAGAACCCTGAATACAACCTACTTGACGAGCCCTGGATACCCGTGAGGCTGCTTGACGGCTCAGTCACTGAAGTTGGGCTGCTGGAACTACTCCAGCGTACGACCGACATCGCGGATCTGGCATGCGAGCTACCCACGCAGAGCATCGCGATTCAACGACTGATCTTAGCGGTCGCGTATCGGGTGGCAACCCCGCGAGACATGCATGACTGGGCCAGGCAGTGGGATCAAGGCGCTCCGACGGATCAGATGATCGAGTACCTCGAACGATGGAGGGATCGCTTTTTCTTATTTGGCGGTGAGTATCCATTTATGCAGGTCGCTGATCTAAAGACTGCAAAAGATGAAGCGAAACCGTTAAGTGTGATAATCGCGAATCTGCCGAAAGAAGAGAAGCGCTTGTTTTCATCACGAAGTGGGGCTGGAGCAGACTGGATGAGTGCGGCAGAAGCCGCGCGATGGCTTGTCCATGTTCAAAACTATGACTCTTCAGGAATACGTTCCGGAGCAGAGGGCGATCCAAAAGCATCGGCCGGTAGAGGGAGCCCGATTGGGCCTGCATGGTGTGCGCAGCTAGGGATCGTCTGGATTAAAGGAAACGACCTTGATGAGACGATTGTCCTCAATCTGATTCCATCTGACTCAGGCAGGTTGGAAGGTGGAGACAACTCTTCTGACTGGGGGGCTTGTACATGGGAAAAAGCGGACCCTTGGACTGCGAATCGGGACGACTACTCCGTCGCAGGAAAAAAAGGGACTACGAAAGCCGAGAGCTTGAGTATCCCAAAGTTGATGACATGGCAGTCTCGACGAGTTCGGTTATTCGGAGATTCTGCGGGAGTGACAAAAGTGCTTGTCTGCCAAGGAGACAAATTGACGTCGAACAATATGTTTAGGTATGAGCCGCAGAGTATGTGGAGATATGATTCGGGGGCTTCGAAGAAGTCGGTGGACGTATATAAAGCATTCAACTTTACAGCGGATCGTGCTATGTGGCGGAATCTTCCTGGTGTGTTCTGTCCTCAGGTGAAGGTGAAAGTGGGGGGCGGTCGAGAAGTCGATAGGGTTCTTCAGCCGGCAACGCTTACGTTCCATCATAGCTTGCAGTTGAATAGAGTGAAGACGAGATATCCAGTTCGACTTCGTCTTCAAGCTGTTGGAATGATCTTTGTTTCCAAAGAGAAGACGGATTATAAGGCTGTGTATTTCGATGAGCTGACGCTGTTCTCGATATTGTTGAGTGAGAAGAGCGATAAATTGGTGGCGGAGATCAAGGATCAAGTCATGAAGACAGAAGAAGTTGCGAATCTAATTGGACGTTATGCAAGGGATATCGCGCGTGCGGCCGGTGGAATAGGTGATGTTGATGCTGAGCGAGCGCGACAGCAATTCTATGCAGCTGTCGACATTCAGTTTCGATCGTGGCTCTCAGGGATTGATGGTCATGAAAAGGTTCCTGAAATTCGGAAAAGTTGGGAGGACGTTCTAAGGAAAACATCGCGAATGTTTCAAAAAGAGATTGGTGATGCTGCGCCTCAATCATCGATCATTGGTCGATATGTTGGCAAAATTGGGGGTAAAAATGTGGACAGGTATTTAAGTCTTGGTATTGCCGAGAATTCATTTCGATATGGGTTGTTGAAACTGTTGCCTGCTGTTGATAGTTGGGAAGGGGTGAAATGACTGTGGGTGAGGTGATTTCTGTGACGTATCCCGACGCCGATGTGCAGGGGCTTGTCTCAGCGGAGGCTGTGTTTCGTCATGTGCATGGGCTCATTGCTCATCGCCTGTCGAAAGATACTTCGACAGCTCGTGCACTCCGCGCGCAGTTGCGGGGCGCGCTGAATAGAGAGGTTGGTTCGGTTCCAGCTATCTGGGACCTTACTCTTGATAAACGTAAGGGAGGGTTATCTGATGGAGCTACGAGGGGTGAGAAGGCTGTTCATGGTGCATTGACCCTGTGGGCCTTCCATCAAGGCGCAGCTGTAGACACGGCATCTGCGCCCTCTGATCGACCCTTGAGTTTTGCCTCTGCTATTCGTGTGGTCGCTGAGCACCAAAAAGGAGATAAGAGGGCTGAGGAGACGCCTATCTTCAATCGTTTTTCTGCAGCGGTGCAAGCGCCGACGTTTGATGGCTTGCTCGTGCATCTTCGTTCGCTGGTGTCGCAACTCAAGTCGGCTGGAATTCCCTGTGACTACGCCAAGCTAGCGGCAGATTTGTTCCTGTGGCAGGACTCTGGTTGTCGATCATCCGTTATGCGTGATTGGGGTCGTCAGTTCGCTCGTGCTCTGTCGGAAAGTTCAGTGGCTTCTTCTGGTGAATGACGGTTGCCCATCATTCTTAAACTGTTGTCATTTGTGAAAGGTGAAACAATGTCCATCTTCGTTGATATTCATGTTCTGCAGACTCTCCCTCCTTCGAATCCGAATAGGGATGATACTGGCGCGCCCAAGACTGCGATGTTCGGCGGGGTGCGTCGTATGCGGATATCATCGCAAGCGATTAAGCGTGCTGTTCGAAAAGACTTTGAAAACTCTATAGAGTTAGCTCTTCGAGGCATTCGATCTAAGAGAATTCCAGTATTAATTAAAGAGAAGATTCTTCAACGCAAGCCAGATTGTTCTATCGATGAACTTTCCGCGATGGTCGCTCTGATTATGGAGTTCACGTACTATGGGCATAAAGACTCAAAAGATAAGCGTGAGCAATATTTGAAGCGTGTGCAGCAGAATCCGGAACATGCTTTTGAAGAACTTGACGTCCTTTGGTTTGTCTCCCATGCAGAGATTGATAAGTATGTTGATGCTGTTATTGAAGATATGCAAACTGATGATCCGAAAAAGTCGTTCAGGCTACGTAAATTTGATAAGGCATCTACCGAACGTGATCACTCTATTGCGGTAGCATTGTTTGGGCGGATGGTAGCAAGTAATACGAACTTGCAAGTAGAAGCCGCCTGCCAAGTTGCTCCCGCCATCGGTGTGGGAGCTATGGAAAACGAATACGACTACTACACTGCCGTTGATGATCATAAGGATGCCAGTGAGGATAGTGGCAAAGGCGCCGCGATGATCGGATTGATCGAATTTGCATCGGCGACGATGTATCGGGCTCTTCATAATTGGGGGTGTAGTTGGGGTTTGAATCCTCCTGTTTCGAGGAGTGCTCGGGTGATGTAGTTGGTGA
>NZ_JASONN010000416.1:0-255 GCF_030217285.1 Pauljensenia sp. UMB3104
CTCGTCAGCAAAACGTTCCAGTACTTCACGTCCTAAGTCCTTGTGCGTAATCGCACGGCCCTTGAAACGAATCGATACCTTAACCTTGTCACCCTTCTTGATGAACTTGCGACCTTGACGCAATTTCGTATTGAAGTCATTGTCATCAATGGCTGGGCTCAAACGAATTTCCTTCACTTGGATGGTCCGTTGGTTTTTGCGTTGTTCACGCGCTTTACGTTGTTGTTGGTAACGGAATTTCCCGTAATCCATAAT
>NZ_JASONN010000417.1:0-255 GCF_030217285.1 Pauljensenia sp. UMB3104
TATTCAGCATCATCAAACCCACCGCCAGACAGAACGGCCTCATTGCGGACGGGAACGCGCGTCATTAGCTTCTCAATGTCTGCCCGCTCAAAAAAGCGTCGCCCGCCCGGATCTTCTATATAGGGCACTTTGCGTTCGCGCGCCCAGCGCATTAGGCGCGAATAACTCGTGTGAGGCAAAAGTGCGGCCGCTTCATGGCCGGTGAGCAGATCGTCCTGTTTCAATGCAGATGTGCGTTTTTCGTACATATGCACA
>NZ_JASONN010000418.1:0-255 GCF_030217285.1 Pauljensenia sp. UMB3104
CTTCGAGGGCAGCGGCCGAGGCCTCGACACCCGTGTTGCCACCGGCGGAGGGGTTGTTCACCGAGGCCTTACCGAGCGTGCCGAAGAAGATCCAGTCCGCGTCGATCTGGTCGATGTTCTCGAGGGAGACCGGCTCCGAGTGGCCTTCGCCGTCACGGTCTTGGTTGGCGGGGCGCTTCATACCGAGCGCACTCAGGGCCTGGCCGGCGGGCAGCTCCTTCAGGATGAGGCCGGCGCTGTCGCCCTGCCAGCGTA
>NZ_JASONN010000419.1:0-255 GCF_030217285.1 Pauljensenia sp. UMB3104
GCGGAAATTCACCGACCAGAAGGTCGTTCAGGATTGACATATCAACACGCACAACCCTGACGCCCGTCAGTCCCGGTGGTAGCGCGGGCTGGTTCCCAGGTGAACAGGGTATTTGTGCCCATCCCTCAACGCGTTCTTCTCATCGGTGCCCCGATAGACATACGACGGGTCATTCATGATTACTCGCGGGGTCACAACCCCATCCGCATAGTCCGAAATCTCTTGGACTGTGGGCTTTGCCCCGTTGCCTTTTCC
>NZ_JASONN010000420.1:0-255 GCF_030217285.1 Pauljensenia sp. UMB3104
GGCGTTGCCACAGATCATCACAGCAATCGTCGCAGCACTCCCGCAGATTATTACTGCGATCGTCAGCGGCGTGGTGGGTGCGATCCCGCAGCTCATCGACGCAGGCATTCAACTGCTGACGGCGTTGATTGGGGCGTTGCCACAGATCATTACAACGATTGTGGCCGCGTTGCCGCAGATTATCGCAAGTATTGTGTCGGCGATTGGTGGGGCTATCCCGCAACTCGTCCAAGCAGGCATCCAACTCTTGACGGC
>NZ_JASONN010000421.1:0-255 GCF_030217285.1 Pauljensenia sp. UMB3104
GGGTAAGGGATGCCCGTTTCGTCGGATACAGATTTTTTGGACCTGCCCGCCTCCGTGATGGCTTTCTGCACACGGAAGGATATTTCTACAAGAATCTCTGAAGTGCTCATATGAGTACTATATGCAGGCGGACGAGTACTTAGCAAGCTATTTCTGTATCAATTTGAGTACTACAAGTGCTAAATGGATGCTACAATGGTCTCATGGAGCTACATAAACAATCGCTACTTTTTGCCACGTACGTGAGCAAGGAGC
>NZ_JASONN010000422.1:0-254 GCF_030217285.1 Pauljensenia sp. UMB3104
TCGAGCGCCTACCAACGTGTCCCATCCCCGAAATCGCTCGCCTAGGCCGGACCCTACGCAAGTGGAAGGACGCCTTCTTGGCCTACTTCGACACAGCCGGAGCCAGCAACGGCCCAACCGAAGCCATCAACGGAATCATCGAACTAGGCAGACGCACCGCCAGAGGCTACCGCAACCCCACCAACTACCAACTCCGAATGCTCCTCATCGCAGGAGGCCTAGACGCCTCCACCCACACTCAACTCTGAAGAGCC
>NZ_JASONN010000423.1:0-254 GCF_030217285.1 Pauljensenia sp. UMB3104
GAACCACCGCGACCTCGGCGGTGACGACCTGTTCGGCGGGAGAGGACTCGGGCGCACGGGACATCGTGGGCAGGCTGGGCTGCTTGCGCAGACGCATGGGCGCAGCATCGGCCGGATAGTCCTGCGTCACCTGCCCCGCACCGATTCGATACGCGTCAGGCGTCCTGGCCCCCATAACTCCTCCATTAGTAACTAGCTGTCAGTTTCTTGACAATCATATGTGCTAGTTACTTGAAAAGCAACGGGGTTAGTCG
>NZ_JASONN010000424.1:0-254 GCF_030217285.1 Pauljensenia sp. UMB3104
GTATTCCAGGTGAGCGAGACCGGCGTGTATGCGCTCGAGCAAAATGACGATGAGGACGTCCTCACTCTCTCCTACCAGCCGTGGAATGGGGGCGGTAAGCGGGTGCTCTTGACGACGGGCACAATGTCGCGCTACCTCGTGGCGCGAAATCTGCTGATGGGGTATAGGCGCAGCATCCAATCCTTCGCCCTGCGCCCCGGCTGGAACGGTGGCGCGCAGTAGCGCGCACAGACGAGGACGGAGACGACCATGAG
>NZ_JASONN010000425.1:0-254 GCF_030217285.1 Pauljensenia sp. UMB3104
CGCCTCAGGACTCGGATCAAGCGGCCTCACCACCGGTCCAATCATCGGCTACCAACTCGCCCAAGCCTGCCAAGACAAAGCCCAACGCCTCAACCCCGAAGACTACGACCCCAGCCCTTATTTGGAAAAAAGGGTGTGAGCAGTTGCGCCCAGACTTGAATGACTGGAGCCCAAACGAAAAAGAGCGGCTTTGGCTGATCGTTTCGATTGGGTGAAGTCACTTCAAGTCTGCTCTTGCAGCCTCAACCTCGAAC
>NZ_JASONN010000042.1:0-5867 GCF_030217285.1 Pauljensenia sp. UMB3104
GGATCACACGGTGACCGCACCCATATCAAACGGGCCGACCACCACACGGTTACACCACTATGCGGGACACTACTCCACTCTCATGGGGAAAACCTAGGATTCAATCAACAATCTCCTTCGATATAAGGATCATCCCCGCTCACGCGGGGAGAACAGAGGATACTGTAGGACGTCTGGTAACAGAGCGGGCTCATCCCCGCTCACGCGGGGAAAACAACAACATCTGATTAAACGAGTCCTGCCAGTGCGGCTCATCCCCACTCACGCGGGGAAAACGACGACACCGGCGGCGAATCCCGCGTCATCAACGGCTCATCCCCGCCCACGCGGGGATAACGTGACTGTGTAGGGGGTTGACTCCCGTGTCATGGGCTCATCCCCGCTCACGCGGCGAAAACCGGACGGACGACTGCCACAAAATTACCAAGCGGGGCTCATCCCCGCTCACGCGAGGGAAAACAGAGCGAAGGGACAGGTGCCTTCACCCACCACGGGCTCATCCCCGCTCACGCGAGGGAAAACTGAAGCAGAATAGCTACAGGATCCATGATGTCCGGCTCATCCCCGCTCATGCAGGGAAAACGAGGAATTCAACGAGGCTTGGCTGAGCCTCGGCGGCTCATCCCCACTCATGCGGGGAAAACAACGCCGTGAAGGCAGCCGGCGGACTGCTGCAGGGCTCATCCCCGCTCACGCGGGGAAAACACGGCCATGCAGTCCCTAAACGGCTCGGTCCCAGGCTCATCCCCACTCATGCGGGGAAAACATTTCGAGTCAAAGCGCCTACCCTACGCGGGCGGGCTCATCCCCGCTCACACGGGGAAAACTTCGTGATTGAAATAGTCAGCATGAGGACTCCCGGCTCATCCCCGCTCACGCGAGGAAAACGTGGTTTCGGCGACCTTACCGGTCGGGTCGCCCGGCTCATCCCCGCTCACGCGGGGAAAACACCCCAAGCAAGGTGCCTTGTTCCTGGTACTCGGACTCATCCCCGCTCACACGGGGAAGACTAGCTCGAGCAGCTGCATTACTGGGCTGTCACCGGCTCAACCCCACTCACACGGGGAAAACAAGCAGCTTCTCGTGGCTGCTGCGTCGCAGCGCGGCTCATCCCCACTCACGCGGGGAAAACTGCGTCAGCGCCCGCCGACCGCGCCGATCAGCAGGCTCATCCCCGCTCACGCGGGGAACAGGCAGATAGCGTCGAACGCAAAGCTCGCGAGGGACTCATCCCCGCTCACGCGAGGAAAACGAACTCCCCGCGGACTGGACTCCGCTGGGAATCGGCTCATCCCCGTTCACGCGGGGAAAACGTGCGCGAAGGAGCGGTGGGCGCACCCGTTGGCGGCTCATCCCCGCCCACGCGGGGAAAACTTCTTGTCCATGTCGAGCGGCGTCTCATCCACCGGCTCATCCCCGCTCACGCGGGGAAAACTTCGAGACCAGATCCGCCCCGTACTTCGAGACCGGCTCATCCCCGCTCACGCGGGGAAAACGATTCCCAGGCTGGGAGCTGGCAACCATGGTGGGGCTCATCCCCGCTTACACGGGGAAAACGTGCGCGAAGGAGCGGCGGGCGCACCCGTTGGCGGCTCATCCCCTCCCACGCGGGGAAAACCACTCATTCCGTGAAGGAAACACCCGCACACAGGGTTCATCCCCGCTCACACGGGGAAAACGGATCAAGCATCTGCTGGAAGCCGTACCACGTGGGCTCATCCCCACTCACACAGGGAAAACATCATGATCCTGACCACCAGTCGGCCGGTACCGTTCTTCCCCGCTCACACGGGGAAAACAAGCAGCTTCTCGTGGCTGCTGCGTCGCAGCGCGGTTCATCCCCGCCCACGCGGGGAAAACATCAAGCAGATCGCCCGCGACGTCGAAAAGACGGGCTCATCCCCGCTCACGCAGGGAAAACACGCTTCTGTTTGGTCTGCCCACGCAGGCCACGGGCTCATCCCCGCTCACACAGGGAAAACCGTAGCGACATGCAGGAGTTCTTGAACGCCCTGGGTTCATCCCCGCTCATGCGTGGAAAACGACCTGCTGTCGACGAGCGAAGCCGCTCGAATGGGCTCATCCCCGCTCACGCGAGGATAACATCTTCATCGTCACCCCCTGGGGTCAAGGCGAGGGCTCATCCCCACTCACACAGGGAAAACGTCATGATCCTGACCACCAGTCGGCCAGTACCGTTCTTCCCCGCTCACGCGGGGAAAACCGCCACGTCGCCGCCCAGTCCGTCTTGCGGCCCGGCTCATCCCCGCTCACGCGGGGAAAACCAGTGCAGGAGCTTGATTTTCTGCGCTCGGTCCGGCTCATCCCCGCTCACGCGGGGAAAACCTTACTGAGCACTGGGCTGCCCTGCCGGTGGAGGGCTCATCCCCGCTCACGCGGGGAAAACGGATCAAGCACCTGCTGGAAGCCGTACCACGTGGGCTCATCTCCACTCACGCAGGGAAAACCGCCTACGTCGTTACCCCGTGGTGCTACGCGGAGGGCTCATCCCCGCTCACGCGGGGAAAACGACGTCTACCCGCAAGCGGAGCGCTCCGTGACGGGCTCATCCCCGCTCACGCAGGGAAAACGTCTCAATCGTCAGTCCACCGAGCTTGTCCGCGGGTTCATCCCCGCTCACGCGGGGAAAACTTCTCGAAGCCGTCCTCCGAGAGGTAGCCGAGCGGCTCATCCCCACTCACGCGGGGAAAACGGTACCGCGCTCACCGCCGCGATTAATCCGACGGGCTCATCCCCGCTCACGCGGGGAAAACATGGCGCTCGCGGAGGGCGTGGGCCCGGCAATGGGCTCATCCCCGCTCACGCAGGGAAAACTGTTCCGTGTGCCTGGACACGCTGCGGCCCTGGGGCGCATCCCCGCTCACGCGGGGGAAATCAAGGCCGACGCGATCACCAACTACCTGTACTTCGGCTCAACCCCACTGACTCGGGGAAAACTAAATCTGCGCAGTCGCAACAATCAGCGTCTTGGGCTCATCCCCACTCACGCGAGGAAAACTGCACGCGCGCCGCCAAGTTACCAGTGATAACCGGCTCATCCCCGCTTACACGGGGAAAACATCATGGAACAGACAGCCGACGCCCACGGCGCAGGCTCATCCCCACTCACGCGAGGAAAACGAGATATTGCTCGTGATGAGCTGGGCCGCGTAGGGTTCATCCCCGCTCACACGGGGAAAACTACGGGCGCTCCAAGTCAGGCACAGTAACCAGGGGCTCATCCCCGCTCGCGCAGGGAAAACATGCACAGCCGCGCTATGCGGCCCTGAACACAGGGCTCATCCCCGCTCACGCGGGGAAAAACTTCACCTAGTAACGGTGGACGAGGCGTGGGCCGGCTCATCCCCGCCGAGCGGGGAAAACTGATGTGTATTGATGAGGTTCATGTCGCCAATTGGAAACCCCCCGAATACACAGGGGCAACATCTCCTCCTCATTCAACCCCAACTCGCGCCAATCACACTCTACATTCCTCCACAAGGAACACATGCGCAGTCATGGCCGAGCCAAGGTCATCAAACCGCAGCCGTAGGCCTTGCCCCTACCAATTCCATTAACGAGAGCATGACGCAGCGCCACTGGATCAGTTACCTCCATCACGCCCTCAAAAGTTGCAACTGCAAGCGTTACCCTGTGCCCATCGCGTTTAAACTCCGCAATGCTGCGTTCAACACCATTAATCAGTAGATTCGCCCCGTCAACACGTTCCCCATTGTCATTCTCAAGAACCGGCAGATCCCCACCGATCTCAGCTGAAGTCAGTACACGAAACCCACGCTCTTTGGCGTTCTTGAGGACCCACTGTATCTGCTGAGCTTGGGTGACATGAGCGAGAATCTTCTTCTGACCTCTTTCATTAACCTGAGCGGCCGTTCGGAAGGTCGGATTCACACAGAGGCGGAAACCCCACCGCTGCTCGGCTGACAGACCATCGAGGAAGGGACTCATATCACGGACAACGACCCCACCCTCGGTGGCGTAGCCAGCCTCCTCAACGATGTGTGAGGGATCTGGTGGGACCGGGCTGGAGATGAAAAGGGCACACGAAGGACTCCCCTGCCTCGGCAACCCACTTCTCAAAGATGGCGGATAATCCAGGCGCCAGAGAACCCGAGGATTCCCTGGAATGTCAAGTACACCCGGAGGAAAACAATTCATCACAGCTGCGTGAAGGACCTGCCGACTACGCATGAGCTGCTTCGCCCCCCGACGGTGTGGGTTGAGGTAGATACGTGTCAGAAACATCAGAGGACCTCCATCGGGTCATGCACGAGGCCAGGGTGGGCTTGCTGCTTCGTCTCCGCGTACTTCGGATTCTCAAGTTCGACATATACTTCCTCGACGGCACGCACAGTAAACTGCCTGTGTTCCGAGTTGAAACTAATCGGCATATCCTGAAGCGTCTGCTGCGAGGCCCTCTCCACCTCAGGCGGAATGATTCCCAGATCCGCGACGACTCGCGTTCGAACTAAACGATCATGACAATGCTTCTTCTGAAAGTACGACGAGGCCATCCACGGAGTTTCGCGCACCGCATCCCACGCGCTACCCTCGCGAACAGAAAGACGCAGCGGCAAGGTCGGAGGGCACGAGCGCCTGCCGAGGTAGAGCGGAAACACCGGGCGAACGACCGCCTGCGCCAGTGCATCCACTAGCTCAGCTGGTCCTTCAACGAATCCGACGAAAACCGCATCCGTACAGTAGAAACGTTCAGACAAAAGGGTCTTCTCTTTATTTTCGGTCATGCACTTCTGACGCCTCGACGTATGAAAATCGCGAAGTATTTGTCCCTGCTGGTCAATCCTCGCAGCGAAACGAAGCTCAGCGAGATCTTCAATAGGATCGCAGCGCCTGCGCCCCTGAGCCGCCGCAAGCAAACCGACCAGGCCGCTCTTCGTAGGAAATGTCTCAGTTGCCCGGTGCACGAACTGACTAGATACACCCCACGACTGCATGGGACCCGCTAAGCGCAAGACAAGCACGGATGTCATTGCATACCTCGTACCGCGCTTGCAGTCGCACTGCCAAGGTCAATCAGGCGCACTTTGTCTCCCAACACAGACAAACTTTCACCCCGAGGTGTTGTCCACGACACGAGCGATTCGACAGCTTCCAGACCCGTGAGCTCGCGCAACCGCGACTCGAACTCAACGAAGCGCTTAATGGCCGGCTCTGCGAAGCCGTGCTGCGCTGCGACGACCGGCTCCTCAAAAGCGCCACTCATGTTGATCGGTTGGTCATCACGAACCTGAACCAGAACGACATCCGGCAGCGTTCGGTTCGCAAAAGTCGTGATCTTTCCGGTCGGCATCGATCGGACAAAGCTATCCACAAAAAGTTCGACAGCTCGATCCGCGACCGCGTCATCTCCCAGGTTTTCACGCAACATGTTGACGTTGATCGTTGAATATCGATACATGGCTCTTCGCATTTGAGGGTGTAGGGGTGTTCGGTGGGGTTCGGCGTGTCGTGGCCGGGTAGGGGTCGAGGTCTTTCGATGATGGGGGTTCCTACACCGTCCATCTGAAAGACCTCGACATGGCCAATACTATCTTTGATCGCCCTGATCTGAGCGTGTTCACGCGCCTGGATGACCTTGGCCTGGAAGTGACCGGCCAGCACATGTGGCCAGACCATGCAGTGTTGGCGTGCCGTATTACGGGTGAGGACCGGTGGTGTCGACGCTGCGGGTGTCAGGGCGTGGCTCGTGACACGGTGGTCAGGCGCTTGGCGCACGAGCCTTACGGGTGGCGTCCCACGTTTTTGCATGTGAGCGTGCGCCGCTACCGGTGCCAGGAGTGCGCTCACGTGTGGCGTCAGGATATGAGCCAAGCAGCCGATCCGCG
>NZ_JASONN010000426.1:0-254 GCF_030217285.1 Pauljensenia sp. UMB3104
TACAAGTGGGCTGAAAGAGGCAAGCTGAAACCGGTGCGCCGAAATCATGATGGGTTGCTGTACTCGGTTGCCCAAGTCCTCCGACTTGCAGAAAACCATGTAAAGTAAGTCTTGTTCGTTGCGCTTTGTGCGTGGTAGATATCCGAACAAAAATGGTTTGGGACCGTACGATCTTTTTTGGGTTGTGCGGTCCCAAAACTTTTAACCGCGTGCACCTGAAACCGGTTTGACAAGACGGCGAAAGTGTCGAACAC
>NZ_JASONN010000427.1:0-254 GCF_030217285.1 Pauljensenia sp. UMB3104
GTAGACGGGTGCACTCCCGGGCAGGCATTCCGCCGAGTCATCCTGCCCATTGCCGCCCCCGGCGTGTTCACCACCGCGATCATCGTCTTCATCAACACCTGGAATGAATTCCTGATCGCCGTTACGATGATCAACAAGCCCGAAATGCAAACAGCCCCAGTGGCTATCTCCAAATTTGGCGGGGTCAGCGGTTTTGAGACCCCGTTCGGATCACAGATGGCGGCAGGCGTGATCGTCACGATCCCGCTAGTGAT
>NZ_JASONN010000428.1:0-254 GCF_030217285.1 Pauljensenia sp. UMB3104
GAAAGCTAAAGAACAGAAAGACGCGGTCACCGATAATACGGAGGCGTTGAAGAAAGAAACGCAGGCCCAAATGGAAAACGCCAGCCAGAAGCGGGCCGCGATTGATGCCGCGTACGCCTTGCAGGACGCGCAAGACAAGGTGAACCAGGCGGTCTCCAATGGGGCGCGAATCCAAAAAGACGCTAACGGCCAGATTGATATTACTTCCGCTGCGAACCGGAAAGCGATTGAACCATTATCAAGCATGATTGACG
>NZ_JASONN010000429.1:0-254 GCF_030217285.1 Pauljensenia sp. UMB3104
GGTTTCGCGGGCGCGTTCACGACCTACGGGACGTACATCGTCGCGTCGGTGGGGTACGTGTCGCTCAATGGAATTGCCGAGGCTGTCTCCCAGTCCCTCGGTCTCCTGGCCCTGGGTGGCGCCTGCGCCTGGGCGGGGATGCGCGTGGGGGAGTGGACGTGCGGTCGCTCAGGTTCGCGCCCCGTCGCCAGTGAGGGGGACCCGGCATGAGTGGCGCAACCTTCCTGTTCGTGGCCCTGGCCGGCGGCGTGGGC
>NZ_JASONN010000430.1:0-254 GCF_030217285.1 Pauljensenia sp. UMB3104
TCATCAATACCAGTGAATTGCTTCTAACAGGTAAAAAGGGCTGCTATGTTTTAGAAACGGTTGATCCAGCTTATTTAGCTTTTAGTACGCATTATAATGAAAATATCCAAAAAGTAGCTCGCTTGGAGGATATTACAGATGAAATTTTCAAATTTACAACCAATTTTTCTGAAGAAACAGTAGCTGTTGGTGAGGCCTGGGTCAATGAACACGTTCCCGGTGTCAAAGCTATGACGACAGGTTATAAGTCAATT
>NZ_JASONN010000431.1:0-254 GCF_030217285.1 Pauljensenia sp. UMB3104
GGGCCCATGATCGCCACCTGTGTGCCCTGCGGGAGCGTCAGGTCGACGCCTGCCAGGGCGTGGACGGGAGTATTCCCGCGCATATATGTCTTCGTCAGTGCTCGGGTCACCAGGCCCGCCGTGTCGTGTGTCATGTTTGAACGATAGTCCCGCAGCCCCGCGCGATTCTATGAGGGTCTGCCCTGGTCGCCCCCTGGCTCATCCCGGACATCGACGCTGCAGTTGCTACGTTTGACGCATGAACCGCGCCCTGG
>NZ_JASONN010000432.1:0-253 GCF_030217285.1 Pauljensenia sp. UMB3104
TGGTTTATGCGGTCGTAGCATTCTTGGATGGTCCAGTCCCAGATGATTGCGACTGTTTGTTTTGAGTGGGTGATTGGGCCTGTTTTTTTCATGTAGGTGCGACGGCTGATTCCGTCTGCGGCGCGTGCGCCGTTGCAGGCGTAGGTGTTGTCGTCGAGGCCGTGTTCGTTGCGGTAGATTTCTTCGAGGTCTTGGTATTGGTATGGTTCAAATCCTGCTGCTGCGATTACGGGTATTCGGGTTATGGGTTGGA
>NZ_JASONN010000433.1:0-253 GCF_030217285.1 Pauljensenia sp. UMB3104
CGAGCACCACCCCGCCGATCGATAAGGTGGAGATCCCGGCCTCGTCGACCATTGACACTGCGCTGACGGCGCGAATACTCGCCCGCGAAATGTTCATCCGCCACGCGCTGGTGAACGGCGAATGGCGCGAACGCCACCGCTTCCAAAAGACGAACGATGAGCTACTGGAGCAGGCGCGCGAAGTCGAACGACGTTCACGCACCCACGGTTTGGTTGCTGACCAGGACGCGCGTTTCGCATTCTTCGACGACCT
>NZ_JASONN010000434.1:0-253 GCF_030217285.1 Pauljensenia sp. UMB3104
TGTCTGCCTGCCCCTCTGTGTCACAGTCGGCATCGGCTAGAATCTGCGCCATAATACGACCACGGATAGCGAGTGGAGCTAGTTCACCATTGTCCCAGACAGCGTGGGTCGCCCCATCAAGAATCTCTCTCAAGTCATCTTCTTGGCACTCAGCTCCGTCGGTATCAAGCGTGATATCGAAAGTCACCAGCGCCGGTTTCCCGAAACCTTCCCCCACGTTCACCGACACATCGAAGTGAATGTCTTTCCCGCA
>NZ_JASONN010000435.1:0-253 GCF_030217285.1 Pauljensenia sp. UMB3104
TCCCTCGAAGAGATTCCCCTCGAACACGGCTCGGTTGTCGATGCCTCGTGGACGACGCCGACGGGTCTCGCGCTTGTCGTGCGCGCGACAGGTGAGGACGATCAGCTCGTCACGATGCCCCTGGGCGGTCTGCCGTCCAACGTGTCCCTTCCGATTCATGTGACGTCGATGAGCGCCGGTGGGTCATCTTCTGCCGTCGTCATTACGGGCACCGATGCCGCCGGTATGGAACAGGTGCTCATCCGTTCGGGCG
>NZ_JASONN010000043.1:0-5373 GCF_030217285.1 Pauljensenia sp. UMB3104
GCCAGCACCAGGGACGAGGCCGCCGCGAGGGTGCGACGAGACGCGAGAGGGGACATATTTTTCTCCTACTGTCAGACCGTCCCATCATATGCGTTTCGCAGACCTCCGTGTCAACAAATGATCAGGTTAGTAGGGGCGTCTGCTTTGCCTTCCGTTGGAGTCGTACCGTTGACGCGCATGGACAGCGTTTGAGCTGTGATAGTGGAATTGCCTGTGCCTTGTGTGATGGGTTTTTGCCGGAGGGTCGGTTCTACTTCGCGGGGAGGCGAAATTACTGCATGGAGTAAAAAGTGAAGGGGTATGTCGCGTCCATGCTTCCACATGCGGCGCGCCCCGTTCTCCCTGCGAAAGCGAGAGGAGAACGGGGCGTGGCTGGCGTGTGTGGCATGGGGTTACTTTCGGTGGTATGCGGGGCTGGTTCCGAGGTGGATGGTCAGTCCTTCGGTGGGGACGATGGCGATTTCGTCGTTGGTGCCCCGGTACACGTAGGAACTGGGCAGGACATTCCTGGCGAGGTTGGGCGTGATAGTCCCATCCGTGAAGTCCTGGATTTCTTTGGCCGTGGGGGAGGAGCCACCCGGCTTGTCGAGGATGGGATTCTCATCCGGGTATTGCGAGGGATCCGTGTTGACCAGTGCGCCACCATCGATGGGACCATAGCCTGTTTGTTGGTTCCAGTCGTGGTTCGGGTTCAGGGCTGTGTGGACCAGGAGTTGGAGGATCTGGTTGGGGGTGGCGTCGGGCCACTTCTGGCGAGCGAGCGCCAACATACCCGCCACGAGAGCGGCGGAGTTTGAGGTGCCGTTTGTGCGAGCAGGCTCATTCGTGTTCGGATCGACCGAATCGAAGGGACCACCGACAGCGGCAGTCACCACGCCATTGCCCCAGGATGAGTAGGACGCAAAGGTGCCATCGATGTTGATGGCGGAAACGCCGACAACACCTGAATACTGGCCCATGTGATTGGAGTTGTCATCGATCGACTTGTTTCCGGCTGAGGCCACGATAATGACACCGTGCGCCGTAGCGTTGGTCACCGCCCACTTGAGCTCATCGGAAGGATCGATGCTTTGTGAGATAGAAATAATCTGAGCGCCGTCATCAATGGCCCGGTTGATCAGTTTGCCAATCGTGTCAAGGCGTTCGCCTCCGGATGAGCATGTGCCCGAGGATTCCGTGCTCGCATTCGAGGTCTGATAGGTGTACAGAGTTGCATCCGGTGCGACCCCGAAGTGAGGGGATACCAAAATAGCGGCCATGTCAACCGCATGCTGAACGTCGTCAGGAGTACTACCGACCTTGCATTGGCTCTTGTCGGTGATGTTAGCCCCCGCCAGTTCGGGTGCGTTGGTGTCGACGGGACCATCAATCAGCGCGATGGTCACGCCCTTGCCGGTGTACCCCCTTTGACGCGCTGCATCGAAGTGATAGTAGGAGAAATACCCCTGGGTGGTCGGCGGGTCATATGCCTGCGCGGGGGCCGGTGCCAGGGCAAGCGCGCCGACGGCCAGGGCGAGGGCACAGGCTGCGGTGGTGAGGGCGCGCGCGGCGCGCCCCGCCACGCCCGCAAACATGCGGGGGCAGCGGGGCGTGGCTGGCGTGTGTGGCATGGGGTTACTTTCGGTGGTATGCGGGGCTGGTGCCGAGGTGGATGGTTAGTCCTTCGGTGGGGACGATGGCGATTTCGTCGTTGGTACCCCGGTACACGTAGGAGCTGGGGAGGACATTCATGGCGTGGTTGGGCGTGATAGTCCCGTCCGTGAAGTCCTGGATTTCTTTGGCCGTGGGGGAGGAGCCGCCCGGCTTGTCGATGATGGGATTCTCATCCGGGTATTGAGAGGGATCCTCATTCACGAGAGATCCTAGGGCAGCCGCGCCATATCCTGTTTTTTGGTTCCAGTCGTGGTTTGGGTTCAGACCCGTGTGGACCAGGAGTTGGAGGATCTGGTTGGGGGTGGCATCGGGCCACTTCTGCCGAGCGAGCGCCAGCATGCCGGCCACGAGAGCGGTGGAGTTTGAGGTGCCATCAGATTCTGCGGGGGCACCAGTATCCGCGTCTACGGTTCTGAAAGGTCCTCCGATGGCGGCAGTCACCACGCCATTACCCCATGATGAATAGGGTGCGAATGTGCCATCAGAGGTGATAGCGGAGACGCCCACGACCCCAGACCAGCGACTCAAGTGGGTGCTATTGTCGTCGCTGCTATTGTTGCCAGCGGAAGCAACGATGATGACTCCGCGTGAGACGGCATTGGCAATGGCCCACTTTACTTCGTCAGACTGATCCGACGCCCCCTGGGAAACGGAGATGATCTGGGCACCATCCTCAACAGCCTGGTTGATGAGTTTACCGAACGTGTCTTGCTTCTCACCGCCGAGGGCACAGCTGCCCGCTGAGCGCGAGCTTGCGTTGGATAGCTGATAGGTGAGTAGTGTCGCGTCGGGGGCAACACCGGTGTAGGGAGACACGAGGATTGTTGCCATGTCGGTGCCGTGTCGTACTCCGGCTGGTGACGCATCGATAGTGCAGCGGCTCTTGTCGGTGATGTTAGCGCCCGTGAGCTCGGCAACGTTGGTGTCGACGGGGCCATCAATGAGGGCGATGGTCACGCCCTTACCCGTGTACCCCTTTTGGCGTGCAGCGTCGAGATGATAGTAGGAGAAGTACTCCTGGTTAGTGATCGGATCAGCCGCGTGCGCCGGGGCCGGTGCCAGGGCGAGGGCGCCGACGGCCAGGGCGAGGGCGCTTGCGGCTGTGGTGAGGGCGCGCGCGGCGCGCCCCGCCACGCCCGCAAACATGCGGGGGTGGCGGGGCGCAGACTTGTGAGTGGTTACCACTGGCGTAGGTCCCATCCATCGTCCTCGCGCTTGACGGGAGTAATCGTGCGGTCCGTCCCGTAGGTCTGAGACAAGGGATTGACATAACCGGCGGGCAGATCATCCTCATCATCATCCACCGTGAAAGCCACGTACTTACGCTTGCGGCCCTTCTTATCATCCTTGCCCATGCCAGCACCCGCGCCAGCACCACCCATGAAGCCGCCACCAGCACCAGCACCTCCACGACCGGCAGCACCCGCAGCACCAGCCGCGCCACTACCACCGGCGCCGGTCGTGCCGGTCACGCCAGAGGCGCCCGCACCGGACGCACCATTAGCGCCCGCCACGGAGGCGGGGGGAGTGTAGGAACCAAAACCCGAACCCGAGTAGGAGCCCACGCGCAGGTTCGAAGCGCCCATGGCGCCCGCCGAACCCGTCGTGCCGGTAATACCACGCAGACCGGCCGCACCCAGGCCACCAGCAGAACCAGACGCTCCGCCAAAGCCCGAGCCCATGCGAGCCGCGCCGCCCAGGCCGCCGAAACCTGAGCCCATGCGGGCCGCGCCGCGCATGCCCAGTGCGCCAGCGCCCAGCACACCAGCCCCACCCAGGCGACCCGCGGTTGTTGCGTCGGCGGAGGCTGCGCCGCCGTTGAGGCGCCACAGGGGGTGACCGGCGTCCGCAGCGGGTGCGGGGGTGTGTCCGCCCACAACGCCGTTGCGATACGTCGTACCGTTGACGCGCGTGTGCAACAGGTCGGTGTCCATGAGGTCCTGCGGATCCGTGATCGGGTTCGTGCGCGAACCCAACTCACCGTACGGGAGCTCCTTGGTCGGAACAGTGCCCGAGGCGATCACGCGGTTACGCGCCGCAGCCGCGTCAGCCTCGCTCCACCACGGCTTATCAAAGCCACCCGGATAACCCTCACCATTACGACCACCCTCGCGACCAAAACCATTCTCCGGCGAATAACCCCCACCGCCATAGCCGTGGCCACCACCACTCGTCTGATCCGAGATCGGAGGAGTTCCGCCGGTCGATTTATCCACCTGCGTATGTGAGTTGGACTCATTATTATCCAGGTGAGGAGTGGGAATGTTCGGGGCGGCCCCGATATGCATTCCCATACTCATTACAGTAGTTCCTACATTCATCTGGGCCAGGATGCGTGCGGAAGAAGCTTCACGCTGAGCGTTGTTCTCCGCCTCAACTGCCTCGACGTAGGCGGCGCCCGTCGTGTACTTCTTATTGATGATGGGCACTTTGAGGCCGGAGACGGAGGAGTTCTCTGGAATCTCGACGACCCAATCGTCGCGCATCGCAGCGGTCTTCGCATCCAACAGGTCCGGAGAGACAGTTTCAGCTTCGGCGAGGGCTTGGGCCATAACCTCACGACCGGCCGTGTAACTCTCGTAGCCGCGCCTATAGTTGTCGCGGTACCACTCAATACGCTTAATCGACGCGTCCACCCAATTGTTCATCGCGTCGCCCGTTGCGCCCGTGAAGCCGTGGTTCTCACGGTAGGCGGTCAGCTGTTCAATGGACTCATCGAAGCCCTTGAGCACCTTGCTGTGGTCCGTGTCCCACGCGTCCAGATTCTGGTTGGCGCGAGCAGCCGTCATGAATGCCTTCAGGCGCTCGTACATCGGAGATGAAACCATGATAAATATCCTTTCAAATCCCAAAAGTTAATTTAAACTTCAGGCTGATCATCCTGAACCGGTGCCGACGTAGTCTGCTGCGTCGTCGCCTGCGTTGCTGTTGCGCCTGCAGCCACGGCGGTACCCGCGCCTGCGGCAGCGCTCTTACCGATCAGGCCAGAGGCAAGATCCGCCGCCGTCATGTTCACGCCGAGACGGGCGAACATGGTCGTCATGACTCCCACCGTGTGGTTATTCTTCAGGAACGCGTTTACCTTGTCCGCCGCCAGCTGCTTGAACTGGGTCTCGTTGGTGTATTCCGTGCCCGTGAATTCCTTCATGGCCTGGTGCATGTAGGCCTCGAATTCCTGAAGGAGCCTCGTCTCTGCGGCGAGGAGCTCCGAGATCGTGTTGAACATGTCGGTCGCTCGGGTGCGCATAGCGACGGGACCGCTCTCCTGTCCCCAGAAGGAAGACTCCTGGGCGCTGCCCAGAGAGGTCGCGCCGTTACGGGACTCAGTGACGGCATCCCAGGTTTCATTAACCTTCGGGGCAGCTGCTTGCTGCTGGTCGTCATCGTATTGAACTCCGGAGTATCCGGACATTGTTAGCTCCTAATGGGTCGATGCGGAATGGGAGTGTGCGGCGATGCGCCGGTTGCTTACTTGCCGACTCTGAAGCGGCGGACGAGGGGTTGGTCGGTGACTTCGGGGTTGTCGATCTTGAGGGTCCACACGTAGACGAGGTTTGAGCCGTTGCCTTCGGTGTCGATGGTCCACGAGGAGTAGTACTGGCAGTCCTGGTCGACGCACAGGTCGTAACTGTCCTGACCGAGACGCCAGTAGTCGGCACCCGACATCACGAGGTACACGTCCTCGTTCTTGTCGACGGTGACCATGCCCTTGGGATCCAG
>NZ_JASONN010000436.1:0-253 GCF_030217285.1 Pauljensenia sp. UMB3104
TTTAAAACGGATCTCTCAACATACACTTTGTTACCAAGCTTATTAAGTGGTAGGCCTAATTCTCTGTGCCATTTCTCGGTTACCGTATTCCGGCTGGTACTGTATAATTGGGTGACTTCATCAATTGTCAACATTTCCTTATTAATAGCCAAATCTCTCTTGAGGTCTTCGGCCAGCTGGTTCAGATAGGGCTTTAACTGGTTAACGAAATCTTTTGAAGCACTAGGGTCTAATTGAATTTGAATATCACTCA
>NZ_JASONN010000437.1:0-253 GCF_030217285.1 Pauljensenia sp. UMB3104
GTTGTTGAATATCCGACGTTGGCGTTGCAGACGTTGAAGCGGGTAGAGATCGTTGATCTTGCTGCGACCAACGTGCTGGTCATTGTCGTGACCGATTCCGGACGCGTTTCTCAGGACACTATTGAGCTTCGTACGCAGTTGACTAGCGGAGATATTGCGGTTCTTCGCGAGAAGCTCAACGCTGTTTTTTCAGCTCTTGGCCCCGATGAGATTCTTGCTAGCGTCGAGGCCCTGAAGGCGCTTCTTGAAATGC
>NZ_JASONN010000438.1:0-253 GCF_030217285.1 Pauljensenia sp. UMB3104
TTCTTCGCTGGATAGCTTGTCGTCAAGCTTGTCCTTCGAAGCAATAACGTAGAAGCCCTTCAGGCGCTCCGCACACGACTGGTTTCCGTTGCACTGATCGTCAGCAGAACGGTTGTAGATGTTAACCTGTCCGACCGGAACTGTTTTCTCAAGGTCAACCTCCCACCAGGGATCATTCTGCGTAGCCGTTGCGCTAACCGAACCGTTGTCCCACTTTCCATCCGTGTTGCCGTCGACGTCTCGGGATGCTGGG
>NZ_JASONN010000439.1:0-253 GCF_030217285.1 Pauljensenia sp. UMB3104
CTTGAATCCTGACGTCACAATGCTCAGCCAAGCTGGTTCGGTTCAGCTGATGACAGACATCATGACGAATTGGCCGAAACGCCTCGATGAGAACATCACGATTTCGTCTGCGGTCACGACGGCGTTGAGCCTCAACGGACAGTTGGGGGAGCATGGACTCAGCATCGAACAAGCTCGCGAACAGTTGGGACAATTCGGAGCGGAACTCACCGAAGTCGGCGATTCTAACGAAGATGCGCGTAAGGTGCAGGCG
>NZ_JASONN010000440.1:0-252 GCF_030217285.1 Pauljensenia sp. UMB3104
GAGGCGGGTGCCTGCGTCATTGTTGTATCAACCTCTCGTTCTTAACAGTGTGCTACTTGCGTCGCACGTTCCGCGCTCCGGGGCGGATCACGGGCATACCCACGGGAATGTGGGTCGTGCACACGTGTCCCCCGCCCGCGAGCGTGGAGAGTCTTTGGACGTGGACATCGAGCAGCTTGCCAAAGGCAAGCGTCTCGGCGTCGCACAGCTGCGGGAAATCTCCCGCGACATTTTGAATCGGGCAATGGCCCT
>NZ_JASONN010000441.1:0-252 GCF_030217285.1 Pauljensenia sp. UMB3104
CTACCTTTGAACCTGCTGCCGAGGTCCCCGTGCCCGAGGTTCCCTCCTTTGAACCTGCTGCCGAGGTTCCCGCGCCCGAGGTTCCCACCTTTGAACCCGCCGCCGAGGTGCCCGTGCCCGAGGCGCCGAGCTTCCCCCAGGCCTCGGCCCCCTCTTTCGATGAGGCCACGGCGACCCCCGGCTCGACCACGTACGGTACGGCCTACGATGCGGCTTCCGCCCAGCCCGGCCCCGATGCCGCCGCGAACCAGG
>NZ_JASONN010000442.1:0-252 GCF_030217285.1 Pauljensenia sp. UMB3104
GGGCGCCCTGTCCGCCCTTGGCTTTCTCGAGGGCGAGATCGACTCCCTGCGATGGAAACTGCAGGACGCGGCCCTCACCTACACGAATGCCGAGAACGGCTCTTCCCTGTGGGAGCTTGTCCCCGGCAGCCCGATGGGTCCGCAGCTGAGCGCGTCGGGGCTCGGCGCAATGGTCATGGGTCCCGGTGGCCTTGTACTCAATGGAGCCTCGGCGCTCGTACACGGTGCGCAAGACGCATCCGCGCGCGCCGG
>NZ_JASONN010000443.1:0-252 GCF_030217285.1 Pauljensenia sp. UMB3104
GATGCGCACCCAGGTAATCAAAGCAGAAGACCGCAGCGGCATGACGGATCTGCGTACCTATCCCGCGGCCCTGAAGGCGGTGGTAGATCCACGATCCGGTTACAACCTCATAGTTATCGGAGAAATTCTTCGCCCGCAGATCCACCGAGCCGATAACCTCACCATCAAGGTGCACTCCAAAATCGAGCGACCATTCTTCCGGGGACATCTGTGCGCGATGCGCCCACCGGAAACTCGGATCAGGCTTCTGCT
>NZ_JASONN010000444.1:0-252 GCF_030217285.1 Pauljensenia sp. UMB3104
CTGGAATTGGGGTATGCCGGCGGAGGGATTGCATGACTAATACTCGTGAAATAGCATGATGCCGGGTGGTTTGGTCGTTCTCTCTGGTCTTGGGAAAATGGCAGTAACGTCACCCATATATGGACATAACCGCCACTGTACAGGCAGATTTAGATCTTGACGTGCTGCCATTATTGCGGGCTACTACACCGGTAGGAAAAGGAGCAGCAGTACATGGTGTACGGCCCCTACGCCATCGGTGGAGACGGCATC
>NZ_JASONN010000445.1:0-252 GCF_030217285.1 Pauljensenia sp. UMB3104
CACGTGGACAACGGGAGAGACAAACGATGACACGCGAGGAAACGCCGCTCCCTCGGGTGGAAGCGAAGCGTCGCCTGGCTCTCCGATGAAGGAAATCTGCGAGCGTATGCGCGACACCCGGAAGGTGCGTTCGTCCCCGCGGTCGAGAGCCCACCCCCACAAGTACAAGGCGCGACCCTGCACCGACAGAGCCCACGGCTCGACGGAGCGCTCAGTGAGCTCGCGCGAGCCAGGGTATTCGAAACACACCAC
>NZ_JASONN010000044.1:0-5256 GCF_030217285.1 Pauljensenia sp. UMB3104
CCAGATTCACAGACACGAAAAGCCTCCCATTCCCTGGACTTCAATTTCGATGTCCAAGAAACGGGAGGCAGTTCATCCAGATGACGAGGCCGGGGCTGAACCATACACTCCGCCACCCAAGAACGACGTTTCCGGATGCATACAAGCCAATCTGAGCTATACAATTGGTCAGCCGCACATTGCACTGAAATTTCGCAGATCCGCGATTCAGCCTGTACAGTTTGCTCGTAACCCCTCTTTTCATGTCGACGAGGATCTCCGATGCCCCACACCGATGCGAAAACGATGCTCGCGCACGCCCTGCGCGACGCACTCCAGACCGTCCCCCTGTCGAAGGTGACCGTCTCCGGTCTCACGCGCACCGCCGGCGTGACCCGCCAGGCCTTCTACTATCACTTCGCCGACATCCGCGACCTGACCGTCTGGGTTTTCAAGCGCGAGGTTGCCAACCAGATCGACGCCCACTCCACCCACGAGGACTGGTCCAAGGGACTGCTCGCCATGCTCACATGGATGCAAGTTCACCCCGAAGAGACGCGCTCCGTCGTCTCAACCCTGTCCACGGAAGATCTCCAGGTCTTCCTCTACAAGCAGCTGCGCGCCGTCATGGAGCCCATCGTCGACCACTACAGCAACGATCTGACCGTGCGCCCCGACGACCGTGAGTTCATCACCGAGCACTTCACGCTCAGCGTGCTCGGACACGTCTCCCAGTGGCTCGCCTCCGACATGAGCGCTGATCCCGCCCTCCTCACGGAGCGCATCTCCCGCATCCTCGCCGGGCAGGTACGTCGCAGCCTCGAGCTCTTCGCACACTCCCCCGTTTCCTGAGGGCCCACCTCCTGAGGGCACTGACGCATACGAAGGACCCCAGCCTCGTCACCATGAACGAGGCCGGGGTCCCTCTCGTTGTCGCGCGCGCTCAGCGCAGGGCGCGGTTCACCGCCGAAATGACGGCCTTGTAGGACGCGCGAGTAATCGAGGAGTCGATGCCGACGCCCCACACGATCTGGCCATCCACGGCCGCCTCCACGTAGGCGGCAGCGCGCGCATCGCGGCCCTGGCTCATCGCGTGCTCGGAGTAGTCGAGGATGCGCACATCCAGGTCGAACTCGTGCAGCGCGGACACGAACGCGTCGATCGGACCCTTGCCCTGCGCGTGAACCTTGACGACCTCGCCGTTGTCGGTGAGCGTCGCATTGAGCTCGACATGCTCATCATCCATGGTGCCCACCTGCGAGGAGCGCAGATCGAAGCGACCCCACGACTCCAGGCCCGGCGCAGCGTTCGTCGGCAGGTACTCGTCGGCGAAGATCTGCCACAGCAGATCCGCGTTAATCTCGCCGCCGTAGGTGTCCGTGTGGCGCTGGACGATGCGAGAGAACTCCACCTGCAGGCGACGCGGCAGCTCAAGGGCGTGTGCCGTCGACATGAGGTAGGCGACGCCGCCCTTGCCGGACTGCGAGTTCACGCGCACCACGGCCTCGTACGAGCGGCCCACGTCGTGAGGGTCGATCGGCAGGTAGGGCAGCTCCCACACGACCGCTTCCTCGTCGCCGCCGGCCGCGTCAACCTTGGCCTTGCGGGCGGTGAAGCCCTTCTTGATCGCATCCTGGTGCGAACCGGAGAAGCTCGTGTACACAAGATCGCCGACGTAGGGCGCACGCGGGGAGGTCTCCATCTGCGTGCAGTGCTCCACCGTGCGACGGATAGCATCCACATCCGAGAAATCAATGCCCGGATCGATGCCCTGGCTGAACAGGTTCAGGCCCAGCGTCACCAGGTCGACGTTGCCGGTGCGCTCACCCTGACCCAGCAAGCAGCCCTCGATACGATCCGCACCCGCCAGCAACGCCAGCTCGGCCGTCGCCACGCCCGTCCCGCGGTCATTGTGCGGGTGCACGGACAGCGCCACGTACTCGCGGCGGCTCAGGTTGCGGCTCATCCACTCGATCTGATCGGCGAACACGTTCGGGGTCGCACGCTCGACCGTGGAGGGCAGATTCAGGACAATCTCGCGTCCCTCGCCCGGTTCCCACACGTCCATGACGGACTCGCAGACCTCGAGGGCGAAATCCAGCTCAGTATCCACGAAAATTTCAGGCGAATACTCGAAACCGAAGATTGTCTCATCACCCAGGCGCTTCTCAGCCTGCGCAATAATCTCGCGCGCACCGGACTGGGCGAGCTCAATCGTCTGCGCCTTATCAGCGTGGAAGACGACCTCGCGGAACACGGGAGCCGTCGCGTTATAGAGGTGCACGGTTGCGCGCGGGAAGCCGACCATGGCCTCGACCGTGCGCTCGATCAGCTCGGGGCGAGACTGCGTGAGCACCGAGATCGTCACGTCCTCGGGCACCGCGTCGTCCTCGATCAGGGAGCGCACGAAGTCATAGTCGGTCTGCGAGGCCGCGGGGAAACCGATTTCGATCTCCTTATACCCCAGCTTGATGAGCAGGTCGAACATGCGACGCTTGCGAGCCGGGTCCATCGGCTCGATGAGGGCCTGGTTGCCATCGCGCAGGTCGGTGGACATCCAGCGCGGCGCCTTCGTGATGCGCTTGGAGGGCCACTGGCGATCCGGCAGATCGATCGGATTCGTATCGAGGAACGGCCGATACTTACGGATCGGCATACGCGAGCCGGAGGGGACGGGAACAGCGGATGTAGTCTTCACGCTTCGTAGTCTATCGACGAGGCCGGGCACACGAGCAGCAGCTGCGCATACTGGACGTGAGATGCGGCGCGATGCGAATCACCTTCACGGCAGAAAATACACGCAAAAATATGTGCGTCACCCCCTTCATATGTCATGATGATTAGGTCCAATGTCCCACACACCGACGCGCGGAGCATCCATGACCCCCCTGTTGTTCGCCCAATCTTTCACCCCGTCGACAACTGCAGTCGCGGGCAACGTCTTCCTGACAGCCGTCGTCGGGCTTCTCCCGCTCGTCGTCTTCTTCGTCCTCATGGGCGTCTTCAAGGTCGCCACCCACTGGTGCTCGATCATCTCCCTGGTGCTGTCCCTGGGCATCGCGGTCCTCGCCTTCAAGATGCCCGTCGGCATGGCCCTCCTGGCCGGCACGCAGGGCGCCGCGATGGGCTTCATGCCGATCATCTACATCATCATCGCGGCCGTATGGCTCTACAACCTCACCGAAAAGTCGGGTCGCAGTGCCGACCTGAAGGCCGTTTTTAACACGATCGGCCGAGGCGACCAGCGCGCCCAGGCCCTCATCGTCGCCTGGTGCTTCTGTGGCCTGCTCGAGGGCCTGGCTGGCTTCGGCGCTCCCGTGGCCATCACCTGCGCCATGCTCGTGACCCTTGGCGTCCCGAAGATCAAAGCAGCCGTCGTGGCCGTCGTCGGTAACGCCATCAACGTCGGCTTCGGAGCCATGGCCATCCCCACGACGACCGCCGGCAAGCTCGGCGGCGCGGACCCCGTCGTCGTCGCCGGCGACATGGGCCACCTGACGTGGATCTTCTGTCTGTTCATCCCGTTCCTGATGCTGTTCATCCTCGACGGCGCGCGCGGCGTCCGCCAGCTCTGGCCCCTCGCCCTGGTAGCCGGTGCGGCCGCCGGCATCGGCCACTTCTTCACCCCCTCGATCTCCTACGAGCTGACTGCTGTCGTCGCCTCCCTGCTCGGCTTCGCCGCCTGCTACGTGTTCCTGCTGGCGTGGGGGCCGACCACCCCGGCGGAGTGTGCGACCGAGGCTGACGAGGCCGACAAGCCCACCGGCTCGCGTATCAGCCTGGCGCTCCTGCCCTACGTCCTCGTCGTCGTCATCATCGCGATCACGAAGCTGGCCAAGCCCGTCGCCACCTTCTTCTCCTCGACGGACGTCAAGGTTCCGTGGCCCGGCATCTACGGCGCCCTGCTCACTGCCGACGGCTCCCCGTCGACCGCCGCGATCTACTCGCTGCAGGTCCTGTCCAACCCCGGCACCTGGATCTTCGTCACTGGCATCATCGTCGCCATCGTGTACGGGACGAACTCCTCGGGCGGTCGTTTCCAGACCTCCGTGGGCGAAATGTTCGCGGTCCTGCCACGGACCATCTACTCGCTGCGCATGGCGATCCTGACAATCGCCTCCGTCATGGCTCTGGCCTTCGTCATGAATTTCTCGGGCCAGACCACCTCGATCGGCGCCGCGCTGGCGACGACGGGCGCGGCCTTCGCATTCCTCTCCCCCATCCTCGGCTGGATCGGTACGGCCGTCGCCGGTTCGGCGACCTCGGCGGGCGCACTCTTTGCAAACCTGCAGTCGACCGCCGCGGCCGGTGCGGGCCTCGACCCGTCCATCCTGCTGGCCGCCAACACCATCGGTGGCGGCATCGGCAAGATCGTATCCCCGCAGAACCTCGCGATCGCCGCGACCGCCGTTGATTCGAAGGGCTCCGACGCGGAAATCCTCAAGAAGGCCGCCCCCTACTCGGTCGGTCTGCTCCTGGTCCTGTGCACCCTGGTGTTCATCGCATCCCAGGGCTGGCTGGGCGCCTACATGCCGCACTGATCGTTGCTGCGCATGTGATCGGAGGTCCCGGGAGGCAAGTTGCTTCCCGGGACCTCCCCCTTGTAGGCTCCCAGACAAGCACCGGAAGGAGACGGCAGTGAGCAACAGGTTTTCCTTGCGAGTTCCTCGGCTGCGGACGACAGCTCTCGGGCGAGGCATCATTGCCCTCGTCACCGTCACCATGCTGTGCTCGGCGTGCTTGGTACCTCCGTACCCGAAGGACCCACGCTTCGCTGCGTTCACGTATGAAACCGATGAAGCGGTGAAGGTACAGGAGCGTGTCGACTCATTCAACGGACGTATACCCGAACTGGGAGCGACCGAGGGGCACGTCGTTGTCGCCCGGTTCCGGGACGGATCCTGGCTACCGGCACCCGACTACCAATACTGGATGACCGGTGTCGCCACGGTCCCCGATACGACGATCGCTATGCTCACTGACGACAACAACGGCGGATCTTCGTTGCTGCCCGGCATCCACCCCCTCCTGTACACGTACGTACCTGAGGATTGCTCTTTCACAACCGTTGACCCAGCCGTTGCAAATAAGGTCCTCGGTACCGATCCAGGAGCCATCTATTCAGAATGGGGATCGTTCGAGATCCGCGAGTTTGCTGTCTCTGCCGACTGCAATCTCATTATCGTCACCGGCGATGGCCTCAACGCCTAGTACACCGAGGTTAAAGACAGCCATGAAGCTCCCACTCACAGCCCTCGTGCCGCTGCTTGCGGTCGC
>NZ_JASONN010000446.1:0-252 GCF_030217285.1 Pauljensenia sp. UMB3104
GATCGCGAGCCCGTAGACGTACATGCCGTGCTTGGTCTTTTTCCGCACGAATCCGGCTTGTTCGACAGCAGCGTTGAAGTCGACCATCGGGCGCGCCCATCCTGAGGTGTTTTGCGCCCACGCCCGATACGTCTGATAGAGGTCACCAGCCCTCTCCGATAATCCGTCCTCGACGTCGCACGAGTCCTCAAGGAACTGCGAGAACCAGTCGTTATCCTCCTTATATGCTTGCGAGGCTTGAACCACCTGAGG
>NZ_JASONN010000447.1:0-251 GCF_030217285.1 Pauljensenia sp. UMB3104
CCGTCCACGCTAAGTGCGACGAACCCTTCCTCACTGAACGAGGCCTGACGAACTACTGGGGGTACTCGACTCTCTCCTTCTTCGCGCCCGAGCCCTCCTACGCGACCGAGGCCTCGCGCGAACGCGGTGCCCAGGCGGTTGTCGACGAGTTCCGAGGCATGGTCTCCCTCCTGCACCAGGCTGGTATCGAGGTCATTCTCGACGTCGTCTACAACCATACGTGCGAGGGCGGCGACGCCGGCCCCTCCCTG
>NZ_JASONN010000448.1:0-251 GCF_030217285.1 Pauljensenia sp. UMB3104
ACCGCGCGGGACTGGTGGTGAAAAGCCGGTTGCGGCAAGCCCTGCTCGGACAACTTGACGCTCGCGGTCCTATGCGGGCAGGGCTGGGCCGTTCCGGGCAAATACAGTCGGTTGTTACCGATGGGGTAGAGGCAGTGGAACCCTATTTCGTTAAGTACTTCACCCAGTTGGCGGTCACTGTCATTACCGCTACAGGATTGACGATAGCTATCGGGACAATCAGCCCGCTGATTGCAGGAGTGCTACTGGTC
>NZ_JASONN010000449.1:0-251 GCF_030217285.1 Pauljensenia sp. UMB3104
CCTCGTCCACTTCGTAGAGTGGCAGTTGGTGGCGGCGGGAAAGCTCGCGTCCAACGGTAGTTTTGCCGGCTCCGGTCACTCCGATGAGCACGATGAGGCTCATGCGCGTATGCCAATCTGCGAGGCGGGTGCCTGCAGCTCCTGCGGATCGACGGAGACTGTCGCTGGGTGTGCGATTCCCTCAAGGAGGACGAAGCGCAGGATTCCGCGCCGTACCTTCTTGTCGGAGAGCATGATGTGGGTGAGCTCGT
>NZ_JASONN010000450.1:0-251 GCF_030217285.1 Pauljensenia sp. UMB3104
TGCGGGTGTTCTTGGGTGCCAAAGGTCTGGCCCTTCCTTGAGGAAGGGAGACCCGTTCGAGCGGTGTTCAGTTGTGCACGGATCTGGAGAAGTCGTTCGAAATCACTACGGCGAGCACCTATTGCAGGTACCCGCCGTAGCTACTCGAACATGTCTCCGGTTGATTCGTAGACAGCCCTGATTAGCTACGCCAGGGCGTACGGAGCAGTTGACGGTGGCCACCGCCCGCTACTCCGGACAACCAACACGCT
>NZ_JASONN010000451.1:0-251 GCF_030217285.1 Pauljensenia sp. UMB3104
TGCTTGCGCCTACCCCGGCCCGGCGGCGAGCGACTTCCCACTGCATGAGGAGTACAGCGTCAGTCCATGCCGGCGCATGCAACAACTTTCGAAGAATGGCAGTGGTGAGGTGAAAGGGAATGTTTCCCACAATGACGCAGGGAGTGGCGGGTAACGGGAAGTTAAGGAAATCATCATGGACCACTTCGACCGACGCCGAGGCGGTCTTTTTTGTGAGTTTGGCAGCTAGTTTTGCGTCTACCTCAACTGCC
>NZ_JASONN010000452.1:0-251 GCF_030217285.1 Pauljensenia sp. UMB3104
TGTGCGAGTGGATTCGGCAGGGATCTCCGATGAGGAGGAGGGTAACCCGATCGATTATCGTGCCGAGCGTGTGCTGCGCGAAGCAGGATACGGCATCCCCACCCATCGGGCGCGCCAGCTGCTGCCCAGTGAACTGAGCCAGTGGGACCTGATCATTGCGATGACTCGCGGCCATGAACGGGCAATCGAGCGCATGGCTGCACGCACTGGAACGGATCCGGATGTCCACCTGATGCGCGAATTCGATCCGC
>NZ_JASONN010000453.1:0-251 GCF_030217285.1 Pauljensenia sp. UMB3104
GCCCAGAGTGCAACCATGCAAGACCAATACGTACGACACGACCTGTCCACACCCTGTTTGCTCCGACACACTTATCGTCACACGTGTAACATGTGCACCAAATATCACAGGCGCATCATGGCAAGGTATTCCCTGCCATGACGGGCCTTCGATGCGAGCGCGCAGGCCTTTGCTCATCGGGAACATCCCGGCAGTTGGGGCCACACCGCTTCGCGCGACGGCTAAACTGTGACTGGGAGCGGCCTCGCTTC
>NZ_JASONN010000454.1:0-251 GCF_030217285.1 Pauljensenia sp. UMB3104
ATATTAAAGAGAGAGAGATTGAATTCATCCTCAAAGGCCTGGCCGTAAATGGACTCTCCGCCGCGGCCCGTTCCAGTTGGGTCCCCGCCCTGGATCATGAAGTTAGGGATGACCCGGTGGAAGATCACACCATCGTAGTAACCCTCTTTAGCATGTTGGATAAAGTTTTCGACAGCTTTTGGTGCTAATTCGGGAAAAAGAGCGACTTCAATTTGACCTTGCTTGGTTTTAATGATTGCTTTAATTTCTTT
>NZ_JASONN010000455.1:0-251 GCF_030217285.1 Pauljensenia sp. UMB3104
GTCCTGCTACCGCTGGCATTCTTTCTTTGGCCGCAACGTCGCCGAAGGTGCGGGCTATCGGGAGCGCGTTCATGGACGGGTTCGGCCCCGCCATACCTATGGCAACCCAGTTGACCCAGGCGTTCGCTGACCTTGTAATGTACGGTATTGACCGTTTGTCGCCCGCTCTAGCGCGTGCGGCCCACGGTGGCGGGGAATTCCTCGGTGCGATGGCTCAACTTGGCCCCGAACTCGTGGCGCTTGTTAAAGCC
>NZ_JASONN010000045.1:0-2690 GCF_030217285.1 Pauljensenia sp. UMB3104
TGTTGACGGTTCCTCTTAACCTTCCAGCACCGGGCAGGCGTCAGTGCGTATACATCGCCTTACGGCTTCGCACGCACCTGTGTTTTTGATAAACAGTCGCTTCTCCCTATTCTCTGCGACCCCACAACCCCACACCGCGCGCAAGGCGCGGGGAAGTCACGGGGTCCTCCTTATCCCGAAGTTACGGAGGAATTTTGCCGAGTTCCTTAACCACGATTCACTCGAACGCCTCGGTATACTCTACCTGACCACCTGAGTCGGTTTAGGGTACGGGCGCGTTATGCCCTCACGTCGAGGCTTTTCTCGGCAGCATAGGATCACCACAAGTCCACACACGCGTGTGTCCCTCATCAGTTCTCACCCTTCATGCCCCCCGGATTTACCTGAGGAACGGGCCACAACCTTAAATACGCACAACCATCGGCGCACTGCAGCTACCTGTCTGCGTCACCCCTGTTAACACGCTTGCCTACAATCACCGGGGCCCCAAGACCCACACACACCAACAAACCCGAAGGCTTAGTGGCGGCGTGAGCAGATTGGTTAGCACAATGACTTCAGCATGGGCGGTCATAACGCGGTACCAGAATATCAACTGGTTGTCCATCGACTACGCCTGTCGGCCTCGCCTTAGGACCCGACTAACCCAGGGCGGATAAACCTAGCCCTGGAACCCTTAGTCAATCGGCGCTGCGGATTCTCACCGCAGATTCGTTACTCATGCCTGCATTCTCACTCCCACACAATCCACCAGAAGTTCCCTCCAGGCTTCACCTCGTGCAGGACGCTCCCCTACCCAACAACACACCAGCACTCCAGTTCCTGGCGCCAGCATCGCGTGTTGTTGCCACAGCTTCGGCGGTACGCTTGAGCCCCGCTACATTGTCGGCGCAGAACCACTTGACCAGTGAGCTATTACGCACTCTTTCAAGGATGGCTGCTTCTAAGCCAACCTCCTGGTTGTCACCGCGACTCCACATCCTTTCCCACTTAGCGTACGCTTAGGGGCCTTAGCTGATGATCTGGGCTGTTTCCCTCTCGACTACGAAGCTTATCCCCCGCAGTCTCACTGCCACGCTACACCTAATGGCATTCGGAGTTTGGCTGACGTCAGTAACCCACAGGGCCCATCGGCCATCCAGTAGCTCTACCTCCACCAGGGACCACGCGACGCTGCACCTAAATGCATTTCGGGGAGAACCAGCTATCACGGAGTTTGATTGGCCTTTCACCCCTACCCACAGTTCATCCCCCAGGTTTTCAACCCTGGTGGGTTCGGTCCTCCACACAGTCTTACCTCTGCTTCAACCTGACCATGGGTAGATCACCCCGCTTCGGGTCTAGAACACGCGACAAACGCCATCTTTCAGACTCGCTTTCGCTACGCATACCCCACACGGGTTAAGCACGCCACGTATCACTAACTCGCAGGCTCATTCTTCAAAAGGCACGCCATCACCCCACAAGGCTCTGACGGCTTACAGGCACACGGTTTCAGGTACTATTTCACTCCCCTCCCGGGGTACTTTTCACCATTCCCTCACGGTACTATGCACTATCGGTCATCAAGTAGTATTTAGGCTTACCAAGTGGTCTTGGCAGATTCACACGAGATTTCACGAGTCCCGCGCTACTCGGGCACCACACCCACACGCCCTGCCACCGGTCCGCTTACACGACTCTCACGCTCTACGGTCAGCCATCCCAGACTGTTCAACTCCCAGCAACAACACGCGCGACCCCCCGGCAGAAGGATCCGATGTGGCCCCACAACACCAAACACGCAACGGCCGCCGCCTCTCACACGCATCTGGTTTAGCCTCCTCCGCTTTCGCTCGCCACTACTCACGGAATATCTTTTCCTGCGGGTACTGAGATGTTTCACTTCCCCGCGTTCCCCCCACCACCCTATACACGTTCAGATGATGGTAACCCAGCACAACCCAGGTTAGGTTCCCCCATTCGGACACCCTCGGATAATAACGCTCGCTCGCCAGCTCCCCGAGGCATATCGCAGGCCGCAACGTCCTTCATCAGCTCTTGATGCCAAGGCATCCACCGAATGCCCAATAAAACTAAACAAAACACAAAAAACAGTACAGAACAAATATGCTCGCAACCACTATACAAATCACAAACAACCCACCACACACACCCAGACACCCAAACCACAAACGATCCAGGCCGGGCATGCAGGCAACCACCACAACAAGCGGCGGACGCTCACACGGTGTTGAACGTGAACCCGACAGTGTGCTCATCTGCTAAAAACTTTTTATGCCCAACCCAAAAACGCACCCACACCCACCACCCACATCAGGTGGCGTACACATGCAGGCACAAGAAAACAACCCAACACAACCCAACAGGCCATGCCGAACTGTTCCCCACAAAACTGGGCTCCCTAGAAAGGAGGTGATCCAGCCGCACCTTCCGGTACGGCTACCTTGTTACGACTTCGTCCCAATCGCCAATCCCACCTTCGACCACTCCCCCCGCAAAAACGGTTAGGCCATGGGCTTCGGGTGTTACCAACTTTCGTGACGTGACGGGCGGTGTGTACAAGGCCCGAGAACGTATTCACCGCAGCGTTGCTGATCTGCGATTACTAGCGACTCCACCTTCATGGGGTCGAGTTGCAGACCCCAATCCGAACTGAGACTGGCTTTAAGGGATTCGCTCCACCTCAC
>NZ_JASONN010000456.1:0-250 GCF_030217285.1 Pauljensenia sp. UMB3104
TCACAGGAGGCATCAAACACGGGAGAGCCGCCATCTGCGGCGGCCTGGCTGCGCGCATCAGCCTGATTGTTCTGCGCCTGCTGGACCGCGTCGCGGCCAGCCTTCCAACGCGAACGAATCCCATCACACTGGCTCTGCGCCGACGCCAGCGTCGACGCATACGACGAGTAGGCCTCAGACGCTTCAGAGAACGCCTCCTGGGCGTCCACCCAGCCCTTGACCTGCACATCGAACTTCGAGCGGAAATGAT
>NZ_JASONN010000457.1:0-250 GCF_030217285.1 Pauljensenia sp. UMB3104
TCCTTCCACTCGTTAGCATCGCGGTCGAAATATCGGGAGGATTGAATCAGGGTCGTGTTCACCACCGGGGTCCCGCCCGGGGTATAGCGCAGCTCGGGGGCGGTAGCTAAACGACCGGCGCGGTATTCGTAATCAATCATCGGGCAACACCCTTATCGATTTCGCGCCACCGGTCACGCCCGGCCTGCAGGAACGCCTCAGGCGCGCCTTCCTTTTGCAGATCGGCCATGAGCTTTTCGACATCTTCCTT
>NZ_JASONN010000458.1:0-250 GCF_030217285.1 Pauljensenia sp. UMB3104
TTAATAATGCTGGGCTAGGTTATGTACATTCTATGGCTCATCAACTTGGAGCAGTTTACAATCTTCCTCACGGTGTTTGTTGTGCCATGCTTTTACCGGTTGTAGAGCGTGAAAATGCAAAACGTGTGCCAGAAGCATTCCGAAATGTTGCAAAAGCTCTTGGTCTCCATACGGAAGGCAAAAGTGATAAAGAATGCGCTGATTATGCCATTTCTGAAATTGAAAAATTATCAGCAACTGTGGGTATTCC
>NZ_JASONN010000459.1:0-250 GCF_030217285.1 Pauljensenia sp. UMB3104
GGTAAACATCATCATGCAAGGCGTGCCGGAAGGTATGAATGTCAAGGAAATCCGCGCCTCGCTAGCTGCCGCCAAGGGCGTAGACGCAATCCACTCGCTGCACGTGTGGGCGCTGACCTCAGGCGTGCCGGTGTTGAGTGCGCACGTGCGCGTCAGCGAGCAGGCGTGGGTTGATGGATCCGGGCCGCGCATCTTGGACGAGCTGACCCATACGGCCCAACATCAGTGGGGGATTGATCACTGCACCTTC
>NZ_JASONN010000460.1:0-250 GCF_030217285.1 Pauljensenia sp. UMB3104
TTTCTCTTCCTCCGGGTACTAAGATGTTTCAGTTCTCCGGGTCTGCCTTCTAACATGCTATGTATTCACATGTCGATAACACAACATAACTTGTGCTGGGTTTCCCCATTCGGAAATCTCTGGATCAATGCTTACTTACAGCTACCCAAAGCATATCGTCGTTAGTAACGTCCTTCATCGGCTTCTAGTGCCAAGGCATCCACCGTGCGCCCTTAATAACTTAATCTAATATAGTTATTAATCTGTGAGT
>NZ_JASONN010000461.1:0-250 GCF_030217285.1 Pauljensenia sp. UMB3104
GATGGTAACTCTTTATTCTCTATACAGTGGTAAAGCTGAGCGTCTAGTCAAGTGGCTTGAGATGAGTCCTATGAAGCAATTCACAACACTGGATACTCATGATGGTATTGGGGTTGTTGATGTTAAGGATATTCTGACTGATAAAGAAATTGACTTTGCAACCAATGAACTATATAAGGTTGGGGCTAATGTCAAGCGTAAGTATTCCTCAGCTGAGTACAACAATCTGGACATTTACCAGATTAACTCG
>NZ_JASONN010000462.1:0-250 GCF_030217285.1 Pauljensenia sp. UMB3104
GAGTGGATGAAGCCCTTGTTTTTATCACAAAACAAAATGTTTTTCGCGATAAAAAAGCTAGGGTTACTGATCACCCTATGAAAGATCGTTTGGCAAATCATTATAAAGATGACACCTGGTATGACTACAAACGCTTTATGGAGGATGGTGCTGAATTTATCGATGCGGTTATGACAGGAAAAATCAAAGAAAAACAGGTTTGGGCGCCAGATATGGCTAACTACCAAGCCTTTGTGGAATCAAATGGCTT
>NZ_JASONN010000463.1:0-250 GCF_030217285.1 Pauljensenia sp. UMB3104
TGTCGTCTACACCCAAAGCGAGCATTACTGCGTCTGTGGGGTTGGTTGTGCCGTAGTCCATGCCGACTGCTAGGGTTTGGCGGATTGGGGGAATGTTTTCCCAGGGGATGACGTGTTCGGTGGGGTTCCACATGTCGTAGACTGCGCCTTCGGCGGCTACCCATTGTCCGAGGATGAATCGTTTGTACCAGAGGCCGGTGTATTCGGCTTTTAGGGATTCTTTGTATTCTTCGGATAGTGCGGGGTTGTC
>NZ_JASONN010000464.1:0-250 GCF_030217285.1 Pauljensenia sp. UMB3104
GGCTGGGCCTGCTGGTGACAGCCAGGCGCGGCTGGGGTGGCCTCCGATTCCTTCTCGTCAGTGGGCACCGTGAAAGTCTGCAGAAGGGCCGTACGCAGGGCCACTGACATGAACTTGGAGGTGCCCTTGTCCCCCCAGTCCTGGGCCTCGGCAGCCACCGAGGTTTCCAAGGTTTGGCCGTCACCAAAATGGAATCTGAAAGTAACAATCCCACGAATAAGCGTGGAGGCTTTTCCATTATTGGTGGGCC
>NZ_JASONN010000465.1:0-250 GCF_030217285.1 Pauljensenia sp. UMB3104
GCCACGTTGCAGCGGGCTGCTGAGGCGGCTCGGCTCGCCGGTGAAAAGGCGGATGAGGCACGTGCGGCCCATGACAAGGCAACTCAGGCGGTTACCGCCGCGCGGGAAGTAGCGCAGCAAGCGCAGGCCGCGCAGGTCGAAGCGCAAAAGAAACTGGGTGCGGCGGCGGTTGCCCTGCACGCTGCTGAGCAAGAACTTGCGGCCGCCCGCCAGCAGGACCCGGCCCCGAAGCCGGATATGCCGAAACCGG
>NZ_JASONN010000046.1:0-2376 GCF_030217285.1 Pauljensenia sp. UMB3104
CGCGCCAATGGGCACAACACCACCAATAACAACCAACAACCCTCAAAACACCCGGTCCACAAAACCAGACCAGGCCAGCCCGCCTAATCTCCAGCCGCCGCGTCGCCCGCCCGCCCGCCATCCGCGCCGCGAGCTTTGCTTTGAGTGATTGATCGTGAGGCGCACCCTGTCCCTGCCGCAGATGGGCACAGCAGTTTCGCACGTAATTCCCCTGAGAATGTTTCAAATATTGAAATCGGATCGTTGAAATTCCGCGGTTTTCGAGCTGTCGCCGAATGAGGCCCGGGAGGAATTACGTGCAACTTTTCGGGGACACACAGCGCAGCATCCGACAGTTTCGCATGCAATTCCCCTGAGAATATTTCAGGTTTTGAAATCAGATCGTTGAAATTCCGCGGTTTTTAAGCGTGCGTCGATTCGTACCGTGGGGGAATTGCATGGGAAATATGTGGAGAGGCGGCCTTGGCGGCGCCTTGGGGAGGAGACGCCTTGGGGAGGAGGCACCTTGAGGAGGAGGCCACTTGGGGAGGAGGCACCTTGGGAAGGAGCCTGGCCCGGGCTATCCCACGTCCCCGACACCGGCGCGAATTGCGCACCGTGCGGTCACCAATCTGGCGCAATGGGGGTTTTGCACTACACGAAGCCCTCTGACGGCGTGTCGCCGGCGTGTCACATCCCCGTGTAGTGCAAAACCCCCACACGGAGCCCACGTAGGGCGCCGCAGCACCCGACGGTGAAGCTCAGGAAACACGCATAAATGACCGACGTGGCAACGGCCGACGCCTCCACGGCCGATGCATCGGTGACGGACGTGACACCGAGGGGGCCGACGCACAGAACAGCGGCCGCTCACGACACTGAGGGACGGCAACCACGACCAACGCCAATGGAGGCGCATCAGAGCCCGAACACCCGCGCCCAGACACCAGGCACGAAAGCAACACCCGGAGCAAAGCACAGACCACGGACGCCAAACAGATTGACAGTCCACGCGGCGGCCTGCCATCTAGCGGGGTAATACGCCGATACGAGGCGTCCGATGAACCCCGATTTTCCCACGTCAGCACGACCTCACTGACCGATATGTTAATTTCATGCTTTTGGGGTTAGACTGAGCGAGAACGTACACTTCAATATTTCAAGGAGCATCCCATGAAGCGTCGTATTGCAGCCGCCCTCCTCATCACTCTGCTGCCCCTCGGCATGTCCGCGTGCCTGCAGGTCAAGACTGACAACCCGACGTCCTCGCCGTCGTCCTCGTCCGCGCCTTCGCAGGAGCCGACCAGCACGCCTACGCAGGCATCGCCCTCCGCATCGAGCTCATCGAAGTCGAACCAGACGAAGGAGGAGGCCTGCGCCATTCTCGACGACAAGGCCAACGCCATCTCCTCGAGCCTGAACGAGAAGGACAAGGCCTCGGTCATCAAGACCCTGTCCAACTTCATTGACATCATGAAGTCTGACGAGGTCACCAACCCCGAGGTCAAGGTGGCGGCAAACGGCCTGGCGGCCAGCGCACAGAAGCTCCTCGACGCGACCAAGGCGGCCGACGATCAGCCGACGGCCGAGCAGCGCTCCCGGATTTTGTCAGCGACGTCAGAGTACCTGGAGTCGATGAACAATCTTCAGTCGGTGTGCGAAGGTAAGTGACGCTCTGGCGAGCACACGACACCCGTCAAGGTAGAAGTGAGGGTGGCCCCGCGGGGCCACCCTCACTTTTCAATGCCCACACGCGGGCATACACAATCTGATGGTGCGCGTCAGCGCGCGTTGCACACCGTCTCGAGCGACGACATCGACGTCGTGAACGTCGTGTACAGGTCCATGGCCTCGCTCATCTGGTCTGCCGACGGGTCATCGCCCACCGTCTTGGCGAAGTCGGCGAGAGCCTGAGCGCTATCGCCCGCAGCCACCGCAGCAGCCTTCACTTCGGTGTTGGTGATGTCGTCAGACTTCAGGACGGTCGCGACGTTGGTCATGCCCTGGATCATGTCTTCCGTGTTGCTCGGATCCAGGCCATCAATTGCCTTGACGGCCTTGTCATTGATGATCTGGCACGCAGCCTGCTTGGACTGCCCACCGCAGGCGGCCAGGCTCAGGGGCAGCAGCGCGACGAGGGCGGCCGTCAGAAGACGCTTTTTCATGAGGGTTACTCCTTCGAGTATTTGTGATGGGTACCCGCGAATTATATCGCATTTTCACATCTTCGATTACCTCGCGGTTAACGAACATCCGTGCATTTTTTACACAATCCGCTGCACGGATGACGACGGCGCTTGATAGCCACGCCGAACACGCGACGAGGAGTGGGCCGCCCCGGTGGGCACGCACGAGGAGTGGGCCGCCCCGGTGGGCACGCACGAGGAGTGGGCCGCC
>NZ_JASONN010000466.1:0-250 GCF_030217285.1 Pauljensenia sp. UMB3104
TAATCGGTCTTTTTGATTTCCATGTAATAGCTCATCTACCGTGATACCGCCAATGTCTGCTATGGCTATACTACGCTGATTATTTGGCAACGAATTGCCGTTCTCCCACCTTGAAATTATTCCAGGTTTAACAGGAGGATCTTCAATTATTTCGCCATAAACTTCTAAAGACCATCCGCGATCAGTACGAATTTTTTTTATGCGCTTTCCTACTTTATCTTTATTGATGTCCATTGTTTCACCTCTTTAA
>NZ_JASONN010000467.1:0-249 GCF_030217285.1 Pauljensenia sp. UMB3104
TCAGCGCGAGGGCGCAGGCGGCAGTTGTCAGAGCACGCACGGAGTTGCCAAAGAAGGTCACCATTGGCGTAGGTCCCATCCGTCGTCCTCCCGCTTGGCGGGAGCGATGGTGCGGTCTGTTCCGTAGGTCTGGGACAGGGGGTTGACGTAGCCTGCGGGCAGATCATCCTCATCCTCATCCACCGTGAAAGCCACGTACTTGCGCTTGCGGCCCTTCTTGTCGTCCTTGCCCATGCCGCCGCCAGCACC
>NZ_JASONN010000468.1:0-249 GCF_030217285.1 Pauljensenia sp. UMB3104
CCCGAATCGACCGAGGCGCTCGGCGTCCTCGCCCATGCACATCTGGAGGACCTGCGACAGGCAGGCCCCCTCGATGTCATTGCTGTGACAGGGTCCGCCGGAAAAACCACCACCAAGGATCTGCTTGCTGCGCTCATGGCGACCGACGGGCCGACCGTTGCGCCCAAACTGTCCTTCAATAACGAGGTTGGCCTGCCACTGACCGTCCTCAAGGCCGACGAACACACACGTCACCTGGTGCTGGAAATG
>NZ_JASONN010000469.1:0-249 GCF_030217285.1 Pauljensenia sp. UMB3104
GTGCGGGTGGAAGATTTCGGCGGGCTGCTAGTGGATTTTTGCCGCGATATCCGGGCGGACGCCATCGTCAAGGGGCTGCGTTCCGCGGTGGATCTTGATGCGGAATACCCCATGGCGCTCATGAACCGGGAAATATCGGGGATCGAAACGGTGTTCCTGGTGGGGGACCCGGCGAAAGGCCATATTGCCTCCTCGCTGGTCAAAGATGTGGCACGGCACAAAGGTGACGTGCAGAGTTTCGTTCCCGCG
>NZ_JASONN010000470.1:0-249 GCF_030217285.1 Pauljensenia sp. UMB3104
TTTTCGCGGCTCATCATGAGCAGCTCGCGCTTGGTGTGTCCGGAGGATGCGACATCCTCGAAATCGATCTGCTCGAGTTCCTTCAGACGCTGCAGGCGCTTGGAAACGGTGGAGAAGTTGGTCAGCATACCGCCGAGCCAACGGTGGTTGACATACGGCATGCCAACACGTGAGGCCTGCTCTGCAATAGCTTCCTGGCCCTGCTTCTTCGTGCCGACGAACAAAATGTTGCCTCCATGAGCAACGGTT
>NZ_JASONN010000471.1:0-249 GCF_030217285.1 Pauljensenia sp. UMB3104
TTAATCCTGAAAAAATGGCTGACAACTTGAAAAAACAAGGTAGTTATGTACCAGGAATTAGACCTGGGGAACAAACAAAAGAATATATTACTAAAGTACTTTATCGCTTAACTTTTGTAGGCTCTATTTTCTTAGCAGTTATTGCTATTCTTCCAATTATAGCGACAAAATTTATGAATTTACCTCAATCAATTCAAATTGGTGGTACAAGTTTATTAATCGTTATTGGTGTAGCAATTGAAACTATGA
>NZ_JASONN010000472.1:0-249 GCF_030217285.1 Pauljensenia sp. UMB3104
CATATCGACCATTAAAAGAGCCCCGACTTCATCAGCTATTTGGCGAAAGGCTTTAAAGTCTAACTTTCTAGAGTAAGCAGAATATCCTGCCACAATCATTTTTGGCTTTGCCTCCAAGGCAGTTTGACGAATAGCGGAATAATCCAGCTGTTCGCTTTCGGGATCGACACCGTAGGAAACAAAATGGTAGCGACGTCCAGAGAAATTAACTGGAGAGCCATGGGTCAAATGACCGCCATCGGTCAGATT
>NZ_JASONN010000473.1:0-249 GCF_030217285.1 Pauljensenia sp. UMB3104
GGAGTGCCGTTTTATTGGCCGATAGTGCTACGTCCGCCCCGTAAATGCGATCAAGAGTATTTTCTAGCTGCAGGTGCGGGTAAAGGGCTGTAGGTGCTAGCTCTAGCTGCCACGCGCCTGCATTCTGTAGGGCAGCCTGTGCGCACTCCTTAGCGGTGCCAGTGGTGGGGTAGGACACCTGGCGGTTATCGGGTGCTCCGGCAGCTGCTAAGGCATCGACCTCGCTAGCTAAATATTCAGCGGCTTGAG
>NZ_JASONN010000474.1:0-249 GCF_030217285.1 Pauljensenia sp. UMB3104
GGCCAGGACGTCACCGTCAAGGGCCCCAAAGGTCAGCTCGCGCTCTCCGTGGCCGAGCCGATCGCGGTGAATGTTGATGACAATACGGTTCTGGTGACCCGGCCCAATGACGAGCGCGAATCGCGTTCGCTGCACGGCCTGACCCGCACCCTCGTCGCGAATATGATCGAGGGCGTCACCAACGGGTACACCAAGGCGATGGAAATCGTCGGAACCGGTTACCGCGTGGTCGCCAAGGGTTCTGATCTC
>NZ_JASONN010000475.1:0-249 GCF_030217285.1 Pauljensenia sp. UMB3104
TGCTCCACTCCCAAATTTTCGAGCGGTTCAAACATTTTTTCGGCTAGCTCTGGACCACTGATATTAGCATAACCGGGATAATTTTCAATATCTGAGGTATTGTTCATTTGTCCGCCTGGAATGCCACGTTCCAAAAGAGCCACTTTAAGATTACTTCTAGCAGCATAAAGCGCAGCTGTCATGCCTGCTGGTCCAGCCCCAATAATAATTGTGTCGTACATAAATTTACTTCCTTTATTGTAATCACTG
>NZ_JASONN010000047.1:0-1379 GCF_030217285.1 Pauljensenia sp. UMB3104
CACCAACTACATCACCCGAGCACTCCTCGAAACAGGAGGATTCAGACCCCAACTACACCCCCAATTATGAAGAGCCGCTAAAGGTGGGGCTTTGCGTGGAAATCCGGTATATGACAATATACGGTTCGGTGCACAAATTACACTTTCACAAGCCGGCCTATACACAGTAGATGATTTTAAAACAATTACTAAACAAGAAGTATTGATGCTACCGGGCATTGGTAAAAAAACAGTGGAACAACTAGAGCATAATGGTGTTATATTTAAAGCCTAAGATGTGACTTGAATTTAATAGCGATCCTAGGATAACGAAGGGCTATTTGTCTTTTTCATAATTAATATAATCCCTTTGATGAGTATCTTGGTACTGATCAAGGGGATTTTAAATTACTACAGGGTTGTACTAATTTTTGTCCTATAACCCCATTATTACGCTAATGTTAGAGCGTTGGGCTAGTTGCTAAATAAAAGAGCTAGAAAAGCGTCTAACCACTTGCAAATGTAGTAGGCGAATACATTTACCATGACGGCTAGCCAAAACAAATAAAATAGCTGCCACAAATACGAAATAGACATCGTAATTTATGGCAGCTATTTGGCAGTACATGGTCGATCTTATAGTGTAATTATTTAGTTATATTCTATTTTACAAAAGCCTCACTGATGGAATAAATTCCGTCAAATAAGAAACCGAAAGCGATAAAGTAGATAAATACCTTACCGGAAGCAATCGGCTGGAATATGAGTAATAGGCCTAATAGTAAAAGAATTAGTGCAAGCCATTTTGCATTACGTCCGATGAGTGATACCATGCTGTCGGACTTTCTTGATGTAATGAAAATAAAGACGGCTTCAATTACCATCCAGATGCCGATTGTGATTGGGAGTACTAATGGTAGGAATGCAAATCCGCCGAATATTAAATAGATACCGAATAGAGCATCGATAATGCCGCTGATAAGATACCAGCCGCTACGTAATTCAGACGGTAATGTAAAATAATTTATAATAGAGCTGACCGCACTGACGAAAAAGATAATAGAAAAAAGCCAGGCATAAGCTATGAGACTAATAGCGGGATTTAAGAGTAAGAATATCCCCAGGATAATGCTTACAATACCCGATAAAATAAAGAAGAATTTGCTTGAACCACTCATAATAGTTCCTCCTATCATGTGTACTGCTTATTCACAGTATACGTGAGATCATGGGGGATGTCAAATTGTAACGATAAAACTGTGTTTTCACAAAACTCACATGTCCATCCTGTTGATACAGTTCTATAGAATACCGTATAATACCGGCTCTTCGCATTTGAGGGTGTAGGTGTTGTGGGCGGGGTTGGGCGTGTCGTGGCTGGGTAGGGGTCGAGGTCTTCC
>NZ_JASONN010000476.1:0-248 GCF_030217285.1 Pauljensenia sp. UMB3104
TAAACTAAAATATAGTATGCATTTTCAAATAAGTGTTTTTTAGAATTAAGGACACCAGATTTATGGCTACCAGCCATTGGATGCCCACTAACAAGATGAATATTTGATTCTAATAAACGTTTTTCAAAATTTTGAATGATAAGTTTTGTACTGCCAGTATCCGTTACAATCAAATGTGATTTGGTTTCATAATTAGGTAATGAATTTAGATATATTGCTGTTTGATGAACTGGAGTAGCAAAGATAAT
>NZ_JASONN010000477.1:0-248 GCF_030217285.1 Pauljensenia sp. UMB3104
TCAAGCTCAGTGATAATGCCGCCCCCGCGAACCTGCCCGGACTCAATCAGCCAGGCGGCAGTCCCCCAAGGACGTAATTCCCCTAGGCTGGTAGCCAAAGTTTTCAAAGGAAACTGGAAGGTGCACCGGGATGGCGCGTTCAAAGACCTTGTGATCTTCACGTGAGTCACTGGGGCGGGGACTTGTACGAGACGATTACCCGGTAATGCTTGCAGTAGTAGTTCCAACTGCGCTTACCCCCTTATGTT
>NZ_JASONN010000478.1:0-248 GCF_030217285.1 Pauljensenia sp. UMB3104
GCAGACGTGTTTCTTCGAAGTCTGCGACTGCGCACGGGCCCTCGGAGGTCCATACGACGTTGGGGAGGCGAGAAAAAATACCGTCAAGATTGATGGTGTTCGGCTTTTTCATTCGGTGGGAAAGCAGGTGGAGGCGCAGGTAGGAATCCGCAGTGGACTGCGGTTGATCGTCCAGATCTGACCTGCAGGTGACAACCGTGGTGCGAACACCGCGCGCATCATTGTGGCGCTGCATGTGAGTCAGGGTG
>NZ_JASONN010000479.1:0-248 GCF_030217285.1 Pauljensenia sp. UMB3104
GTTCCCCAGCTGGCTTGCTTGGGAATATCTACGCTTTGTGGATGACTCAACGTTTGTTGAGCCCGTTGTTGACATGGCGATACGGTTTCTCCTTACCGCCCGATCATCACTTGGAGGGAGTCTTTGTTTCGCTTTGCCGAACTGCCTTTTGATTACTCAAGGCATTTTGGAAGGTGCCAATGATGGAACGCTTGCCCTGGCGCTTCGAGTAGACGTCAACGGCGACTGCGATCAAGAGGACGAGGCCC
>NZ_JASONN010000480.1:0-248 GCF_030217285.1 Pauljensenia sp. UMB3104
GTGTCAGCCGCGTCTTCCCCATCATTTTGATCCTGCTGGGCGTAGCCGCGGTGGCCTCGGTGGCGCGCGGGATAGATACCGGCGCGCTCATCGTCATCATTCTGTTCTCGATTCTGCTCTACCTGGCACGCGGGGCCTTCAACCGCGAACCCCTCCCCTTCGAATGGCGTTCTTTCGCGTTTTCCGCGGTGATCGCGGTAGGTATCCCGCTGGCAATTTTCGCCTGGCGCTGGATCCACGGTGCCCCG
>NZ_JASONN010000481.1:0-248 GCF_030217285.1 Pauljensenia sp. UMB3104
TTCTTCCAGTGGCCTTGCCTTCTAGCGCGCTTGTCACACTCTTCTCAAACGTGTTCCGGGTGCAGATCGATCTCCACTTCACTAAAGGGCAAGAAATTCTTTTCAAGAATTCTTGCTCTTTAGCTCCAGTTGCTATAGCTGTAGGAAGCAAAGCGACGTACAGATATAGTATGCGTAGCTCTTCAGGGCTCTGAGCGACTTTTGTCGCACTCTCACGAATAGGAGGCTTTAAGCCATGCAAAAAAATG
>NZ_JASONN010000482.1:0-248 GCF_030217285.1 Pauljensenia sp. UMB3104
CTTCACCTACAACTGGGTAGAAATATGGGCAGGCAATAGCTATTTCAATCAGGGATCGCCGCCGCTTTTTCGAAACCTGTGGTCCTTAGCTGTAGAACAGCAGTTCTATGTGATCTGGCCGCTTGTAGTCACCCTAATTGTCTACATGCGTCCAACTAAGCGATTCCTGGTGCCTATCCTGCTTGCAGTCGCGTCGGCGATTTTTATGGCCACAATTGTCCTGAGCGGTGGGGACATATCCCGGGCCT
>NZ_JASONN010000483.1:0-247 GCF_030217285.1 Pauljensenia sp. UMB3104
CCGCTTCCACCTGGGCCATTGCCTGCTCGTAGGTGAGCTTGCCGGCCTGGCAGGTTTGCGGGAGAGGCTCAGGGCTGGTTGCCCAATCCCAGATCTGCTGCTGGGCCTGGGTGCGCCGTTCCGCGGCAGAAGCCGGGGCACGAGCCGGAAGCGGGGTTTCGTCTTCCCAGCGGCCTTGGTTGAGCCAGGTTGCCGGATGGGGCGTGTACTGGTCGACGCGGTTAGGATCCGCCGCGAGACGGGCCGC
>NZ_JASONN010000484.1:0-247 GCF_030217285.1 Pauljensenia sp. UMB3104
CCTGCCCACCCTCCGGCAGATGAGTCTTGATCGCCCGCAGCGTCGCATGATCCTGCCCACCGGTCGGCCAGTACTTCACGTACACGCTGAACTGCACCATGCAGAAGCCCCAATCCAGAAGGTCATTGCGGAAACGCGTTGCCTCGCGACGCTGTTTCTTCGTCTCCACGGGGAGATCGAACATCACCAAGCACCACATAGCGTCATCCGCCATGTCAGTTCTCCGTACCCACAGACGACGGTCCCT
>NZ_JASONN010000485.1:0-247 GCF_030217285.1 Pauljensenia sp. UMB3104
TGCTTGACATCCTGATGACAATTGCCGTTGAGAACACGGACAAGAAGCTCATCCTGATGGCGAATCACGATATCTTCTCCGCGTTTGTCGCCCGCAATATGGACACGCTCTCACGGCACTACGCGCTGACTTTTCCGAGTGAAGAGGTCATGGATTGCCTGACTGATAAGGAGGAGTTCTCCCACGCCTGTGAACGCGCAGGAATCGATTCCCCCGGTACGGTTGCCGTCGATTTCTCCGGTGTCGA
>NZ_JASONN010000048.1:0-1264 GCF_030217285.1 Pauljensenia sp. UMB3104
TGGCCTGGTCTGGTTTTGTGGACCGGGTGTTTTGAGGGTTGTTGGTTGTTATTGGTGGTGTTGTGCCCATTGGCGCGCGTATTGGTTGGGTGAGAGCCAGCCCAGCGCGCTGTGGGGGTGCTCTTCATTGTAGCGCTGGGACCAAGCGCCGATTAGTGCGCGCGCGTGGTCAAGCCCTTCGAACATGTTGTCCTCCAGGAGTTCATCACGCATCCGGTTGTGCAAGGATTCCACGAACCCGTTATGCCAGGGTTGGCCCGGCGGGATGAACGCTTGGAGCGTGTTGTGCTCGTTGGCCCAGCGCCCCATGGCGGCGGCGATGAATTCGGGCCCGTTATCGGCGCGCAGCACCTGGGGTGCCCCATGGGTTAGGGCAGCCAGGTCAAGCATTTCGATCACGTCGGCGGCTCCCATACGCCGCTCGACGCGGAAAGCCAGGTGCTGGCGCGTGAACTCATCGATGAGGTTACAGACCTTGAACACGCGCCCCCTCCAATCCGAATCGAACTGGAAATCAATGGCCCACACCTGCCCCGGCGCGCTAGCCGTGACCAGGCGCTGGAGGCGCGGCGCAGTGCGGGGCTTGGGGGCTTTGCGCGGGCGCACGCGCAGCCCTTCGGCGCGCCACAAGCGCCGGAACGTATCACGCCCCACGACAACGCCCTCGCTCTTGGCCCGCGCCCAGGCGCGTTTATAGCCCCAGCGTCGATGCGTGGTGGCAAAATCGTTCATCCACTGGCGCACAGGCCCATGATCACGCAGCGTTTTCGCCCCGCCCGATGCGCGGGCTCGGCAATACGCTGACCGGGACAGCCCGGCAACGCGGCATGCAAGGCGCTGAGAAAACCCCTGGCCAACCAGGTAGCTCACAGCCTCGTGCCTGCGCGCCGGGCTTAGAAGTTTCCCTCCGCCAGCTCTCGCAACGCTGCCTTTTCTAGCTCTGCTTGGCCCAGCAACTGTTTGAGGCGCGCGTTTTGCTCACGCAACTCACGCAGTTCCTTGGCCTCACTACGATTCATTGACCCATAACGCTGACGCCACCGGCACAACGTCGCCTCACTGATACCCAGCACGCGGCAGGCCTGGGCCGTACTCATGCCCTCACCTCGCAACGCTTCGGCCTTCTCCAGCTTCACGACAATCTGCTCAGGCGTGTGCTTCGAGAACTTCCTCATGGTCATCCATTCTGCCCGGCCACAAGCAGCCGAGACTACTCAGAACAACCCTCTCAAAACAAACGGTCCGAAAAACCCAGACCCCTCCA
>NZ_JASONN010000486.1:0-247 GCF_030217285.1 Pauljensenia sp. UMB3104
TCCTGAGCGAATCGGTCTCTCCCGCGATTCTAGGCACCATGCTCGGTATTATTAGCGCCGCTAACGGCGGCGTGGGCGGCCTAGACGGATGGTTTGGCGGGATCCTCACCGACCACTTCGGTTTCCAGGCTATTTTCTTCGTTATTGCGGGTCTCACCTCAGTGGCAATTATCCTGACAGTTCGACTACTCACGACGCAGGAGCGGCCTGCCGCCAGCGGAAAAATGGATTGGTGGGGCGGCGGACT
>NZ_JASONN010000487.1:0-247 GCF_030217285.1 Pauljensenia sp. UMB3104
GGGGCGCGGGTGTGCGCGGGTGTGCGGGGGTATGCGCGGGGGTGTGCGGGCGGCCTCGACAACGCACGGCTACCAGGGACCGGTGCACCCACCTCTTCACGGTGGAAGCATGTCTTCCACAACGCACGCCTGCCGGATAACCAGCTCTGTTGGCAGGTGCTGTGCTGCGAGGCGATCTAGAAACCAGAGGCGCCAGAAAACAGGTCCCTGACGCGGATAGGTTATGACGATGTGGATAGGTTATCGG
>NZ_JASONN010000488.1:0-247 GCF_030217285.1 Pauljensenia sp. UMB3104
TCCCGATTCACCATCCGCATTCGAAGAGGGCTCGGGTGCGTCAGATACGTCCGCGAACCATGACGACGAGACCACAAACCGCAACGACCCCCCGGCTTGATCGGGTCGGCGCGATAAAGACTCAGCGTTTGAGGGCCGCTTCGGAATCCCCGGGAGTCATATCGTGTGCGTGAACAAGCAAGTCAGCGCTTGGCTCAACGTAGTCAATATCGACCAGTGTGCCGTCATCGAAAATAAACGTCGTGAT
>NZ_JASONN010000489.1:0-247 GCF_030217285.1 Pauljensenia sp. UMB3104
TAGGTGAGGGCACTTTTCTAAGCGGCGGGGATGTTGGACTCTTCAGCACGGCGCACGAGTTCGGTTGTTTTTGTGTCGTCGTTCTGGCTGTTTTCGTATTCCTCAGCGCGCCGTACCAGTTCTGATGCGTTGACGTTGAGTACGTGAGCGATTTCGAATAAGTCGGTACTGGATATAGGCCGCGTGCTAGTTAGCTTTCGCTGGATGTTTTGTCGCGATGTGTTCAGCAGTTCTGCAAGGTCTGCAT
>NZ_JASONN010000490.1:0-247 GCF_030217285.1 Pauljensenia sp. UMB3104
ATATTGGCGGATGCTCTTCAACACGATTAGAGCAAAAGAAAAACCATTCCGCCCTCTCAATCAAAGGGACGAAATGGTCAACATTTTGCGCGGTACCACCCTGCTTCAAGGCAAGACTTGCCTTACACTTACAAATAACGGTTTGTGCCGGCGCTACTTCCTTAATACTAAGTCGTAGGCAGTCCTTGTGTGGATTCACCCAGGTCCCCTATCCATTCTCACCCACCATGGACTCGCTAAAAGGTTT
>NZ_JASONN010000491.1:0-247 GCF_030217285.1 Pauljensenia sp. UMB3104
AAAAGGTGAGGATATTTTTTGTCAAATCACGACGGTTAAGCGTAATTTTGTTGAAGCGAAACTGTTGACGATTAACAAACGCTCCAAGTATCGAGTAGAGCCTCCTTGTGAGATTTATGAAAAATGCGGGGGCTGCCAGATTATGCACTTGCATTATGATAAGCAACTGGAGTTTAAGACGGATCTGTTGCGGCAGGCTTTGAAAAAATTTGCGCCTCAAGGTTATGAAAACTATGAGATTCGTCCA
>NZ_JASONN010000492.1:0-246 GCF_030217285.1 Pauljensenia sp. UMB3104
CTATGACGGCGATCTGCCGCTTGAGTTGCTTTGCCTTGTCGAAAAGCGCGTTCTTGCGCGCCACCTGCCGCTCCTTGCGCCCGCGCGCCTCCACTCGTGCCAGCTCATCTCGCAGTGCCTTGAGCTTGGCGTCCGCCGCGAAGCGCTCGTCAACGGTTGCGGTTTCGCTGCCCGTATCGCCATACGCAACTTGCGAGGCGATCGAGTCCCAAACCTCGTCCATGCTCGTCGCTTTCAGGGTGAGGG
>NZ_JASONN010000493.1:0-246 GCF_030217285.1 Pauljensenia sp. UMB3104
TGACTTCGTCTAGGAAATTCATTTTTGCCAAATCCTCAAGTAAAGTCTTCTCACCACTTGTTGTCACTGCCTTACGGCTTCTCTTGATTTTTTCAAGGAACACTAGAGCACTATCATTTTTAGATTCCCTTAGTATGACCTTTTCATTATTTGTAAAACTCTGATTATCTTTAATATGCTGCCCCTCATTTTGTTGAACTTTCATTCGCTGAGGCGCAATCATTCCATTGATAGCTGTTTGTTTTG
>NZ_JASONN010000494.1:0-246 GCF_030217285.1 Pauljensenia sp. UMB3104
CAGCAGTGGCTGGCGGTGAGCGATATGACACGGCCGTCAGGCAGTTCAACCGCGCTGATCCGGGCGGCGCTCCCCCTCAGCGAGGATGATGCGCTGGGGTGTGCGGGCGCCATTGTCCATGAGGACACGCGCGCCTGGTATGATCCGGCAGCACAGCGATTTCGCGGCGAACAGGCCACCATGCTGGGTGCTATTCGACTCGCGTCACGGTCACTCAGGACGCTGCCGCCGCAGACTGTTCAAGAT
>NZ_JASONN010000495.1:0-246 GCF_030217285.1 Pauljensenia sp. UMB3104
GATGAAGCCTTGGACCGGCTCCAAAGCAAGAACCCGGAAGAGCGGACGGAGGCTGAAGAGAAGCAATTGGGCCTGCTTTATGCCCTGAACGAAGACTATGAGAAGGCCCAGGGGATCCTGGAATCCTTCTATCTCGAAGACCGATTGACTGCCAAGGAATTGGCCCTCTATGCGGAAGTGAAAGAGGCCTTCCACGAAGACGATGAAGCGCTCAGGATGCTGACCTCTGCCCTTAACAGCCAACCC
>NZ_JASONN010000049.1:0-1131 GCF_030217285.1 Pauljensenia sp. UMB3104
CCAATACCAGCAGCAACAACACCCTGACCCCACGACGAATAACTCGCCAACTGTCCACTGGCATCAATCGCAGACACACCCACAGTCCCCGACCACCAGCCATAGGACGCATCATTCTCGTCCTTGGCATCATTACCCATCGGACCCACAATAATGACACCCTGTGTCATGGCGCGAGCAATCGCCCACTTCAAGGAATCTTGATGATGGTTAGTATCCGACCGAGAAATCGAGATAATCTGCGCCCCATCATTCATCGCTTGTTCAACAGGACCGAAAGATAAACCTTTAATGCCAGAATGGTCTTTATTGCATTCTTCTGTCATCAGGGCGGAATCTTTTGGAGCTGAATAGGCAATAAGAGTAGCGTCGGGCGCTACACCATAGTTTTTGGACACCAGGATGGACGCGATGGCAGTCGCGTGAGTCTTTGAGGCGTTGTCCTCTTTATAGGGGCACGGTGTCTTGACCGTAATGTCAGCCCCCGCGAGCTCAGGAGCACTCGTATCAACCGGCCCATCGATCATCGCGATGGTCACACCCTGACCCGTGTACCCCTTCGCACGCGCCTGATCCAGCTTGTAATACGAGACATAATCCTGCGTTGTAATCGTGTCATCAGCGTGCGCGGGCCCCGGCGCCGCCGCCAACGCACCCATGCTCAGCGCAAGAGCACAGGCAGCAGTAGCGAGAACGCGCGCAGACTTGTGAGTGGTTACCACTGGCATGAGCCTCATGGGGTCACTTCCGGTGATAGGCAGGACTGGTACCAATATGAGCGTTGGGAGCGTACGCACTGCCAGCTGCGTCTTCATCCACCCCGCGATACACGTAACTATCATCAAGTACCACATCCAAAAAGGGGACGAGGCCGTCAAGGTACTGCTGAACCTCAGCCGGAGTAGGCGTGGAGCCGCCGCCCTTATCGGCCAGCGGGTTCTCATCGGGATACTGGGCAGGATCACTTCCCAACAACCCGTCCAGACTCAGCGCACCATAACCCGTGTACTGATTCCACGCACCATTATTCGACCCACTACGAGTCACCGACTGGAGAAGCTGATTAGAGGTCGCCTCGGGCCAACGCGAGCGCGCCAACGCAATCTGACCCGCCACAATCGGAGTCGAAAT